>JASHSH010000317.1 GCA_030040955.1 Rhodospirillales bacterium | reverse complement strand
GACCGCGCCGCTGCGCGCGGCGGCCAGGCAGCTCGCCACGTAGATCCTGGTGGGTTCGAGCAGCGCTTCCGCGAGATCGCGCTCGGGCGCGAAAGGCGCCGGGCGCGTCCAGTCGAGCCCGAGCCGGCGGACCAGCGCGCGCACCAGCGAATAGCCGTTCGAATGCACCCCGCTCGAGGCCAGACCGAGCGCGATGTCGCCCGGCCGCACCGCGGCGCCGTCGATCGCTTGCCCGCGCTCGACCGCGCCGACCGCGAAACCGGCGAGATCGTAGTCGCCCGCCGCGTACAGCCCCGGCATCTCCGCGGTCTCGCCGCCGACCAGGGCGCAGCCGGCGATGCGGCAGCCTTCGGCGATGCCGGCGACGATGCGCCGCCCGGCCTCGACCTCGATCCGCCCGGAGGCGAAATAGTCGAGGAACAGCAGCGGCTCGGCGCCCTGCACCACGAGGTCGTTCACGCACATGGCGACGAGGTCGATGCCGATCGTGTCGTGCCGGTCCGCCTCGATCGCGATCTTGAGCTTGGTGCCGACGCCGTCGGTGGTGGCGACCAGGATCGGATCGCGGTAGCCCGCCGCGCGCAGATCAAACAGCGCGCCGAATCCGCCGAGGGAGGCCTGCGTGCCGGGCCGCGCGGTGGCGCCCGCCAGCGGCTTGATCGCCTCGACCAGCGCGGCGCCGGCGTCGATATCGACGCCCGCCGCGCGGTAGGTCATGGCCGCGGAACGGGACTCGCTAATGGCTTCCTCGCGGGCGTGCGGGTGCGCTATGGTGAGGCGCCACGGACGGCGCGAACATACTGCAACCGAGACGCTTTGCAATGCCTCATCTCCGGGCGATTTGGGCGATCGCGGTGGCGTCGATCCTCGCCCTCTCGCTGCCAGTCCGCGTGGCCTTGGCGCAGGAGACCGACGCCTTCCTGGTGCGCGACCTCCAGGTCGACGTCACCGCCGAGAACGTCAATCTTGCCCGCGACCAGGCCTTCGCCCAGGCGCAGCGCGCCGCCCTCGGCGAGCTGCTCCAGCGGCTGACCGCCCAGGCCGACTGGACGCGCCTGCCGCAGGTCTCCGACGCCCAGCTCGACGACCTGGTACTCGATGTCGGCGTCGACCAGGAGAAGCGTTCCGAAGTGCGCTACATCGCGACCCTGTCGGTGCGCTTCAAACCCGAACCGGTCGAAGCGCTGCTGCGCGAGGCCAACATCCCGTACGGCGAATGGCGGGGCCGGCCGGTGATCGTGCTGCCGGTGCTGAAGACCGAGACCGGGCCGCTGCTGTGGGAAAAGGTCAATCCGTGGCGCGACGCCTGGCAGAGCGCGGCCGCGCAGGGGCTGGTGCCGCTGATCGTGCCGGCCCCGCCCAAGCCGGGCACCGGACTCGACGACGCGCTGCAAGCGGCGACCGCCGCACCCGAGCAGATCGATGCCTTCGCCAAGCGCTACGAGACGCAGGACCTGCTGATCCTCACCGCCAGCGCGACCACCGGCGCCGACGGCAAGGTCGCGCTCGACGTTGCCATCGCCGGCGCGGGTCCGCTCGCCGCGAGCGTGAGCGGCGCGCGCCAGGTGCAGGGCGAGTCGGGCGAGGCGGCGACGAACGTGATGCGCCGCGCCGTGATCGAGATCGCCGCGGCCGTGAACGACGCCTACAAGGCCGGCAACCTGCTGAGCTTCGCCGCCGGCGACCAGATCTCGGTCATCGTGCCGCTGGGCGGATTCGCAGACTGGATCGCGCTGCGCGAGAAGCTCGCCCGCAGCATTCCGGTGCGCGCCTGGGAGGTCGCCTCGATCTCGCAGAAATCGGCCTCCCTCGTGCTGCACTATGTCGGCGACCAGAAGCAGCTCGAGACCGTGTTCGTGCAGAACGGGCTGGTTCTGTCCTGGGCCGAGGATCACTGGCTGTTGCAGAACGTGGTCGCCAAGCCGGGCGCCGGAAAGCCGTAGCCATGGACAATCCCGCCGAGCGACCGCCGCCGTCCGGGGGATTTCTCGCGACGCCGGACGGGCGCTTGCGCGTCTGGCTGGGCGCGGCGCTGGCATTCCTGATCCTGGTCTGGCTGCTGCGCGGCATCCTGCTGCCCTTCGTCGCCGGCATGGCGATCGCCTATTTCCTCGACCCCGTCGCCGAGCGGCTTCAGCGCATGGGTCTCAGCCGGACCTGGGCGACGGTGGTGATCACGCTGTCGTTCTTCCTGCTGTTCGTGATCGTCCTGGTGCTGCTGGCGCCGATCGTCGGCGATCAGATCACCGCCTTCGTCCAGCGCGTGCCCACCTACATCCATCAGCTTGGCCAGCGCGCGCAGCCGATCTGGCGGGCCCTCGTCGGCCATCTCTCGCCGCACGACATCGACCGGCTGCGCAACGCGGCGGGAGACTATGCCGGCAACATCGCCGGCTGGGTGGGCGGCGTGCTCGGCGAGCTGGTCGGCGGATCGCTCGCGCTCGCCAATCTGCTGTCCCTGATCTTCATCACGCCGATCGTCACCTTCTACCTGCTGCGCGATTGGCACCGCGTGACCGACCTGGTCGAGAAATGGCTGCCGCGCCGCCATGAGGCGGAGATCCGGCAGCTGTTCCACGAGGTCGACATGATCCTCGCCGGCTTCGTCCGCGGCCAGGCGCTGGTCTGCCTCACGCTGGCCTGCATCTATGGCGCGGGCCTGACGCTGGTCGGGCTCGATCTCGGGCTCCTGGTCGGGCTCGGCGCGGGCATGCTCTCCATCGTGCCCTATCTGGGATCGATCACCGGCTTCGTGGTGGCCGTGGGCCTCGCCGTCGCCCAGTCCTCCGACTGGATGCTGCCGGCGGAGGCGGCGGTCGTCTTCGTGGTCGGCAATCAGATCGAGGCCAATCTGCTGGCGCCGCGCCTGGTCGGCAGCCGGGTCGGGCTGCATCCGGTGTGGATCATCTTCGCGCTGCTCGCCGGCGGCGCCCTGTTCGGATTTCTCGGCCTGCTGCTGGCGGTGCCCTCGGCGGCGGTGATCGGCGTGCTGGCCCGCTTCCTGCTCGCCCGCTATCTGGCGAGCCCGATGTATTCGGGCGACGGGCCCGAAGCCGGGAACTGAGCGCGGCGTCCGCGATGGCCGATCCGGTGCAGATGCCGCTCGATCTCGGGCGCCCGCCCGCCTTCGACGCCGGCGACTTCCTGGTCGCGGACAGCAACCGCGAGGCGTTCGGCTGGATCGAGCGCTGGCCTTCCTGGCCGGGCTTCGGCCTCGCGCTGTGGGGACCGACCGGCTCGGGCAAAAGCCATCTTGCCCAAATCCTGACCGAGCGCGCGGGCGGGCGGCGGCTGGCCGCCGAGTCCCTGCGCGCGCCGGATGTGGACCGGCTTGCCGATGCTTTCTGCCTCTGCCTCGAGGACGCCGATCGGGGAGTCGAGGAGGCGGCGCTGTTTCACCTCCACAACCTGCTGCGCGAGCGCGGGCACTGGCTGCTGATCACCGGACGCACGACGCCCGCGCGCTGGGGCGTCGCGTTGCCCGATCTGCGCTCGCGTCTGGCCGCGCTGCCCGCCGTCGCGCTCGCCGCGCCGGGCGAGGACCTGCTCGGCGCGCTGCTGCTCAAGCTGTTCGCGGACCGCCAGCTCCGCGTCGGGGCCGACCTGCCGGCCTACGCGCTGGCCCGGGTCGAGCGCTCCTTCGCCGCCGTGCACGCCCTCGTCGAGGAGTTGGACCGCGCCGCCCTCGCCGAGCGGCGCCCGATCAGCGCGGCGCTCGTCCGCGCGGTGCTGGCGCGGATGGGCGGCGTGGGCCCAACCCTTCCAGATCCGCCGGCCGGATAAAGGCATCGAGGCGCGCGCCGCCCGGACGCAGCGCGGTCCAGCCCCGGACGGGCGCGGACAGCACGGCGATCGCCCCGGTCGGATATTTCGTGCGCATGCGGGCGATCGCGCCGGTGGCGCCGGAGCCGGCGAGCCGCCGCGCCAGCGTCTCGATCCCGGGATTGTGCCCGACCAGCAGCGCGCAGCGCGCCTCGCGCGGCAGGGCGCGGATCAGGGTCAGCAGCGCGTCCGCCTCCGCCTCGTAGACGCGCTCTTCGTAGCGGATGCGTGCCTCGCCGAGCGAGGCCGCGATCAGCGCCAGCGTCTCGCGCGTGCGCTGCGCCGGCGAACAGAGCACGATGTCGGGAAGCATCTCCTGCTCCGCGTACCAGGCGGCGAGGAGTCCGCAGGCCGCGCGCCCGCGCTCGGCCAGTTCGCGCTCGAAATCGGCGGTTCCGGCGTCGGCCTTGCCGGCCTTGGCGTGGCGGAGCAAATGGAGGCTCTTCATCCGCGCACCTCGCGAGCTTCCGCGTTGCGGCCGCGTGACAACGGGGCGGCCCGGCATGACAGGGCGGCGCGGAGCATATATAAAGTCTTGGGGGAAAATACGGGAGAATGGCGGTTCGGTTTCGGGGCGAAGGGTAATTCGTTGGCGAACAACAATAAATTCGACAAGGCCGTGAACGCCCTGCGCGCCGGGGACCGCGACCTCGCCCGGGTCATCGATCGGGTCGGGCCGTGCGGCCTGGTGGCCCAGCCCGACGGATTTCACGCCCTCCTGCGCGCCATCGTCGCCCAGCAGGTGTCGAAACACGCGGCCGCGTCGATCTTCGCCCGCCTGCTCGCGCTGTTCCCGTCCGATAGGCCCGATCCGCATGCGCTGCTCGCGCTTCCGCACGAGGCCCTGATGGGCTGCGGGCTGTCGCGACGCAAGGTGGACTATGCGCGCGACCTCTCCGCCCATGTCGCTGACGGGCGGCTCGATTTCGACCGGCTGTGCGAGCTTCCCGACGAGGAAGTGATCGAAATCCTGGTCGCGGTGAAGGGGATCGGGCGCTGGACGGCGCAAATGTATCTGCTGTTCTCGCTCAACCGCCTCGACGTGTTCCCGATCGACGATCTGGCCGTGGTCACCGCGATGCGCGACGTCTACGGACTGTCCAAGCGCGCCCGTCCGGCCCGATTGATGCGCATCGCCGAGTCTTGGCGGCCCTATCGCTCCGTGGCGAGCTGGTATCTCTACCGTCAGCTCGAACATATCCGCCAGCGCGAGCGCGCGGCGACCGAGGCCGCGCGCGCGGCGACGAAGCCGGCGAAGCGCCGCAAGGCGCGGCCGGCCCAGGTCGCGGAGGCGATCGGTGGCTGACCGGCAGGGCATGGCCGTCGAAATGGCGCCGGACGAGGACGCGCCCGCGCCCGCCATCGCCCTCGACTCGCCGGACCGGTTCATCAATCGGGAACTGTCCTGGCTCGCCTTCAACAACCGCGTGCTGGAGGAGGCGGAAAATCCGCGCCACCCGCTGCTCGAGCGGCTGCGCTTCCTGTCGATCTCGGCGACCAACCTCGACGAGTTCTACATGGTGCGGGTCGCCGGCCTGAAGGGGCAGGTGGCCGCGAACGTCAACTCGCCGAGCCAGGACGGGCTAACGCCGCAGCGCCAGCTCGCCGCCATCCATGGCGAAGCGGGCGCGGTGCTGGCCGCGCAGCAGGAGACTTGGCGCCGCCTGGTCGCCGAGCTGCGCCAGGCCGGCATCGCGGTGATCGAGGTCGCCGAGTTGAGCGCGGCCGACCGCGAATGGCTGGATTCGCATTTCATGGAGCACATCTTCCCGGTGCTCACGCCGCTCGCCATCGATCCGGCGCACCCGTTCCCGTTCATCCCCAATCTCGGCCTCGCCATGGCGCTCCAGCTCGCGCGCCACGAGGACAACGAGCCGATGCGCGCGCTGCTGCCGCTGTCGCAGAAGCTCGCCCGCTTCGTCCGCCTGCCCGGCGACGCGGCGCGCTACCTGCCGCTCGAGGACACCGTCGGGCTGTTCCTCGACCGCCTGTTCCCCGGCTACCGCGTCGGCGGGGCCGGCGTGTTCCGCGTGCTGCGCGATTCCGAGATGGAAATCGACGAGGAAGCGGAAGACCTGGTGCGCGTGTTCGAGTCCGCGCTCAAGCGCCGCCGCCGCGGCCAGTGCATCCGCTTGACCGTGAATGCCGGCATGCCGGCCGACCTGCTCGCGCTGATCATGACCGAGATGGGCGCCGAGCCGACCGACGTGTTCCAGCTCGACGGGCTGATCGGCATGGCGGACACCCGCAGCCTGATCGACGGGCAGCGGCCCGACCTGCTGTTCCCGCCCTACAATCCGCGCTTCCCCGAGCGCATCCGCGAGCAGGGCGAGGACTGCTTCGCCGCCATCCGCAAGAAGGACCTGGTGGTCCACCACCCGTTCGAAAGCTTCGACGTGGTGGTCCAATTCCTGCGCCAGGCGGTGCGCGATCCCGACGTGGTGGCGATCAAGCAGACTCTCTACCGCACCAGCCACGACAGCCCGATCGTCAAGGCCCTGGTCGAGGCGGCCGAGATGGGCAAGTCGGTCACCGCGCTGATCGAGCTGAAGGCGCGCTTCGACGAGGAGGCCAACATCAACTGGGCGCGCGATCTGGAGCGCGCCGGCGCGCAGGTGGTCTACGGCTTCATCCAGCTCAAGACCCATGCGAAGATTTCCCTGGTGGTGCGGCGCGAGGGGGGCAACCTGCGCTCCTACGTGCATTTCGGCACCGGCAACTACCACCCGATCACCGCCAAGGTCTATACCGACCTGAGCTTCTTCACGGTCGATCCGGCGCTGTGCCGCGACGCCAACCGCACCTTCAACTACATGACCGGCTACGCCAAGCCGGAGAAGCTGGAGAAGCTCACCATCGCGCCGCTGAATCTGCGCGACCGCCTCCTCGACGGCATCCGCCACGAGATCGCGCATGCCAAGGCGGGCCGGCCGGCCAATATCTGGGCGAAGATGAACGCTCTCGTCGACGCCCGGCTGATCGACGCGCTGTACGAGGCCTCGCGCGCCGGCGTGCAGATCGAGTTGATCGTCCGCGGCATTTGCTGCCTGCGTCCCGGGGTGCCGGGGCTGTCGGACAATATCCGGGTCAAGAGCATCGTCGGCCGATTCCTCGAGCACGGCCGCGTGCTCGCTTTCGGCAACGGGCACAAGATGCCTTCGCGCCACGCACGCCTGTTCATCTCGTCGGCCGACTGGATGCCGCGCAACATGGACTGGCGGGTGGAGACGCTGGTGCCGATCGAAAACGCCACCGTCCACCGCCAGATCCTCGATCAGATCCTGATCGCCAACCTGAAGGACAATGTGCAGAGCTGGCGCCTGCGCGCCGACGGCACCTACGAGCGCGTCTGCCCCGCGCCCGGCGAGGAGGCGTTCTCCGCGCACACCTATTTCATGACCAATCCGAGCCTGTCGGGACGCGGCAGCGCGCTCGAGCGCGGCCGGCCCTTGCCCAAGCTGGTGTTGAAGGAAATTTCCTGACGTGATGCCGGCGGCGGCCATCGAGGCGGGTGCCAGCGCCAGCGCGCGGCAGCACCTCGCCATCATCGACATCGGCTCCAATTCCATCCGCCTGGTCGTCTATGACGGGCTCGCCCGCACGCCGATCGTGCTGTTCAACGAGAAGGCTGTGTGCGCGCTCGCGCTCGGCCTCGAATCCAGCGGCCGGCTCAATCCCGAGGGCGTCGATCCGGCGCTGGCCGCGATCGGCCGCTTCATCCGGCTCGCCCGCGCGATGCGGGCGGGCACGCTGGATATCCTCGCCACCGCGGCGGTGCGCGAGGCGAGCGACGGAGCATCCTTCGCGCGCGAGATCGAACGGCGCTGGCGCGCGCCGGTCAGCGTGCTCAGCGGCGAGGAGGAGGCGCGGCTCGCCGCCTCGGGCGTGCTGTGCGCGCAGCCCCATGCCGACGGCCTTGTCGCCGATCTCGGCGGCGGCAGCCTCGAGCTGGTGGCGCTCGACAAGGGCCGCATCGGCAATGGCGCCGCCACGCTGCCGCTCGGCCTGCTGCGCCTCGGCGAGGCCTCGGGCGACGATCCGAAGCGCGCGGAGGCGCTGATCGACAAGCATTTCGCCAAGGTCGACTGGCTGGCCAGGCAGCAGGGGCGGCAGGTGTTCGCGGTGGGCGGCGCCTGGCGCTCGCTCGCCCGCATCGGCATCGAGCAAACCAAGCATCCGCTGCACGTGCTCGACAATTTCACGCTCGAACGCGCCGGCGCCGTCGATCTGCTCGGCCTGATCGCGCGCCAGAGCCGCAAATCGCTCGAGAAGATTCCGGGGCTCTCGCGCAAGCGCGTGCCGCATCTGCCGTTGGCAGCGCTGCTGCTCAAGAAGGTGATCGAGCACGGGCGCTGCTCGCAGCTCGTCTTCTCGGTCTACGGCATGCGCGAGGGTCAGTTCTACCGCCGCCTGCCCGAATCGCTGCGCAGCCAGGACCCGCTGATCGCCGCCTGCGAGCATATGGCGCGCCAGCAGGGCCGGTTTCCGGCGCATGGCGAGGAACTGTTCGCCTGGATGCAGCCCTTGTTTCCGCGTGAGCCCGCGCCGCAGCGCCGGCTGCGCCAGGCCGCCTGCCTGCTCGGCGATCTGTTCTGGAGCGAGCATCCCGACTATCGCGCCGAGCAGGCCTTCCTGCGCGTGATCCGCCTGCCGGTGATGGGGCTCGACCATCGCGACCGCGCGGCCCTGGCGCTCGCCGTCTACGCCCGCTACGAGAACGGCGAGGAACCGGAAGAGGTGCGCGAGGTGCTCGGCCTGCTCAACGACGAGGACGAGCGGCGCGCCCGCATCATCGGCTTGCTGCTGCGTCTCGGCCACACCGTGTCGGGCGGCGTGCCCGGCCTGCTGGAGAACACCCGCCTGCGGCACTCTGGCGACGCGCTGGTGTTGAACGTGCCCGAATCGGACCCCGCCTTCGCCCCGGACCTGCTCGACCGGCGCTACGACCGGCTCGCCAGGCTGGCTGGCGCGGACCGCTTCGAGATGCGCCGGACCAAGCAATAGATTCGGCCCCGGATTAACGATCCTTCATCTCGCGGACATCTCGTGGCGAGGCGGGATGTGCTTGGCTGACGGCCTGTCCGTCCGGGCGCCGCGCCCGCGCGACGCGGCACGCCCGCCAGCCTAGGAGATCCGAGATGAAGAACATGATTGGCGCAGTGACCGCGGGAATCTTCGCCGCAGCCTTGCTTTCCTTTGGCGCGTCCGCGCTCGCCGACAGTCCGCCTTCGCCCGCCGCCGCGCCGGTCGCCAAGGTGACCCAGACGCCCGCGCCGGCCGCCGCCGCGCCGGCCAAGTCCGACGCGATGACGGCGAAGCCCGCCGTGACCGCCACGACCAAGGCCGCCGCGGCGCAAGCGCCCAAGCCCAAGACGCTCTCCCGCCACGCGGTCGAGCAGATGCAGACCGCGCTCGACGATCAGGGCGCCAAGATCGCCATCGACGGCATCTGGGGCCGCGACACGACCAAGGCGCTGGAAGCCTTCCAGAAGGATCGCGGGCTCAAGGTGACCGGCCATCTCGACCGGGCCACCCGCAAGGCGCTGTCGCTTACCGCCTGAGTTCCGCGCGAGGCGCCGCCGTCTCCGCTCAGGCCGATCCGGTCAGCTCGCGGCGGACGATGGCGGCGCCTTCGACCATCGCGCACATCTTTCCGTACGCCACCTCGCGCGGCAGATATTTCAGTCCACAGTCGGGCGCGACCACGATGCGTTCGGCCGGCACGTGCGGCAACGCGCGCAGGATGCGCGCGGCCACCATCGCCGGTGTCTCCACCGCCATGTCGGACAAGTCGAGCACGCCGAGCAAGATGGTCTTGGAGGGAAGCTTCTCCAGCACCGCGCAGTCGAGCTTCGACTGCGCCGTTTCGATCGAGACCTGGCGTACCGCGCTCGCCTCCAGCTCGGGCAGGAAGGAATAGCCCGAGGGCCGCTGGTGGATGATGGCGGCGTAACCGAAGCAGATATGCAGCACGGTCGGCCCGCTCACGCCTTCCAGCGCGCGGTTCACCACCTGCACGCCGAAGCGCTTGGCCTTTTCGGGCCGCGCCTGGAGATACGGCTCGTCGATCTGCACGATGTCGGCGCCGGCGCGGAACAGGTCCTTGATCTCCTCGTTCACTGCCGCCGCATAGGCCATCGCCAGCGCAACCTCGTCCTTGTAGTAGTCGTCCTGCGCCTGCTGCGCCATGGTGAAGGCGCCCGGCACCGTCATCTTGATCGGGCGCTTCGTGTTGGCGCGCAGGAACTCGACGTCGCGCACCTCGACCGGGCGCGTGCGGCGGATCGTCCCGACCACGCGCGGCACCGGGTTGGGATGCCCGCTGCGGTCGAGCGCGGTGCCCGGATTGTCGATATCGACCCCGGCGAGCGCGGTGGCGAAGCGGTTGGAATAGCTCTCGCGGCGCATCTCGCCGTCGGTGACGATGTCGAGGCCGGCGCGCTCCTGGTCGCGGATGGCGAGCAGGGTGGCGTCGTCCTGCGCCTGATCGAGCCATTGCGGATCGACCCGCCACAGTTCGCGCGCGCGCACGCGCGGCGGGAACCGGCCGGCGAGCTTCGCCCGGTCGATCAGCCAGTCGGGCTGCGGATAGCTCCCGACCAGGGTTGTTGGCAGCAGCGTCGCGATGGCTCGTTCCTCCCCGTTTCCGGCGATTTTCCCTTGCACGCCCGCCGGCCGGCGCGTCGGGTATTTGCAGCGGAGCCGAGCTCGGGGTCAAGCGCGCTGGCGCGGTCCCACGGGCGCCCGGCCGGGCATCAGTGGGACGCCGTCAGCCATTCCTCCAGCGCCGTCCACACCGCTCCGACGGGGATGCGCTCCATCTCCTCGCCGCCCCAGCTCCGCGCCTCGATCACGGTGAGGCGCGGCGTGGCGGGCGCGAATTTCTCCGCCCGTGTCGGGCCGAATAGCGAGACCATGGGGATGTTCGCGGTCGCCAGCATGTGCGCGGGGCCGCAATCATTGGCCACCGCGGCGGCGAGCCGGCGGCCCAGCGCCATGGTCAGAGCGGGCGTGATCCGCTCGACGGATTGCAGCGGGAGCAGCGCCTCCGGCAAGGCGGCGCGCACGCCTTCCGCCCATCCCGCCTCGGCCGGGCCGAGGACGAACACGGGTACGCGCTCGCGCGCGGCGAGATCGCGCGCCAGCGCCACGAACCGCTCCAGCGGCCAGCATTTGCGCGGCATGCTCGCGCCGGGCACCAGCCCGACATAGACGGGGCCGGACGGCAGCAGCGCGTCGAGCACGCGCTCGGTCTCCGCATCCTTGGGCAGCAACGGCATCGGCGCCATCGGCCGCCCGCTCGCCAGTTCGAGCAGAAGGCGGAGCTGTCCGGCGACCGAAGGGGGCTTGCGCCAAGTACGCGGCCAGCCCTTGGGGCGGAGGTCCGAGAAAAGATATCCGGCCGCGCCGGAGACGAAGCGGCGGTGGCGGATGCGCCGCAGGGTGAGCGTGGTGCGCACGAGGCGCTGGGTGTCGATCACCAGGTCGAATTCGCGCCCCGCGATCGGACGGCGCCAGGCGAACAGCTCGTCGAGCGAGCGGCCGATGCCGGCATTCTCCACCACCTCGTCGATCTGCCCGGCGACCAGCGGCGCGATCTCGCGGGCGAAGACGGACCCGCCGATGCCGGCGAGCCAGGTGATGCGCGCGGTGGGGAACGCCGCGCGCAGGCCGAACACGAAAGGCAGCTTCATCACCGCGTCGCCGATCAGGTCCATGCCGACATAGACCAGGACGCCGCGCGTCGCCTCGCCTCCCGTGGCGCCGTTCATCCGCCCGGCGCGGCGCCCGCGCTTCGTCCGACGATCGGCGTCACCATGCCAGTAGCGAAGGCGGCCAGACCGCAGACGGCGATGGCATAGACCATCGGCGCCAGGGTGCCGTCGGCGAATTTTCCGCTGATCGCCATCACGGCCGCGCCGACGGCGAGTTGCAGCGTGCTCAACAGCGAGGCAGCCGTGCCAGCGATCGGCCCGTGCGCGTCGAGCGCCAGGACCGAGGTCACCGGCATGACCAGACCGAGGAACGCGTTGCTGATGAAGAAGGGCGCGCCGACCGCCCAGTAATTGTCGACCCCGGCCGCGGCGAGGACGCACATCACGGCAAGCGCGGCGGCGTAGCCCCAGAGCGCCGGGCGCACCATCGCGGCGAGCCCGAACCGCGCGCCCAGCCATCCGTTGAACTGCGAGGTGAAGAAGAAGGCGGCGGCGTTGACCGAGAAGGCGAGGCTGTATTCGGTCGCGGTGAAATGGTAGCGGCCCATCATCACGAAGGACGAGTTCGACAGGAACACGAAGAAACCCGAGAGCGCGAACCCGCCGATGAAGGTCATGCCGAGAAACCGCGGATCGCGCGCGAGCTTGCCGCAGGCCTCGAACACGCCGGCGAAGCCGCGGCCGCTGCGCTGGGCGGAGGGCCGCGTCTCGCGCACGGCGAGCGCCAGCATCAGCAGCGCGAGCAGGGCGAGCGCGCAGACCAGCCAGAACACGCCGCGCCAGCTCGCCAGCTCGACCACCTGGCTGCCGACCAGCGGCGCGAGCAGCGGCGAGACGCTGAACACCAGCATGAGCAGCGAGAGCAGCCGCGCTTCGTCCACGCCCCGGTGCAGATCGCGCACGATCGCCCGCGGGATCACGATTCCCGCCGCTCCGCCCACGCCCTGGAGCGCGCGGAACAGGATCAGCGTGCGCACGTCGCCGGCCAGCGCGCAGCCGATGCTGGCGAGTGCAAACAGCGCGATGCCGACATAGAGCGGCGGCTTGCGGCCGATCATGTCGGAGAGCGGCCCGAACACCAGCTGGAACGCGGCGAAGCTGACGAAGAAGGCGGTCATGCTCATCAGCACCGCGCCCGAATCGGCGCCCAGGCTCGCGCCGATCGAGGGCAGCGCGGGCAGATACATGTCGATGGCGAAGGGGCCGATCGCGGTCAGCAGGCCGAGGATCACCGCATTGCGCAGGAAGCGGACGGGCGGGTTGGCCGCGCGGCTGCCGGCCCCGGTCCCGGCGGCCAGATCGCCGGCTTGCGCGGAGTTTCCCATCGCGGCCTCGCCTTGCTCGCCGGACATGCCGCCACTCCGCATCCCGCAAACGAGGCGCGGGACCGTTGAGGTCCCGCGCCGCGCACACGCGCATGTCGGATATATGCCACCCGATGGATCGCGCCAAGACCCGCCGCGCAATCTTTTCCTTTACAACCTATACGATTAGTGATTGCATGTAATACGTGCGTGAGTGGCAACGGGGGGAGGGTGCCACGATGTTCGACGAAGCGGCGCTGTTCGGCGCGCTCGACAACCGGCACCAACATCTGATCCTGCTCTCGACCGAGAAGTGCAATCTGCGTTGCACCTATTGCTACGAGGATTTCAAGGTCGGGCGCATGAAGCCGGAAGTGGTCGCTGGCGTGAAGAACCTGCTCGCCCACCGCATGCCCGGCCTCACGCATCTCTCGATTTCCTGGTTCGGCGGCGAGCCGCTTGCGGCGAGCGATATCGTGCTCGACGTGACCCGGTACGCGAGCGCGGAAGCGCAGGCGCGCGGCGTGGATTTCACCGCGTCGGTGACGACGAACGCCGTTCTGCTCACGGAACGGTTGTTCGACGAACTGTCCGAGGCCGGCGTGGACCGCTACCAGATTTCGCTCGACGGCGACCGCGAGGAGCATAACCGGACGCGGGTCAAGCGCGACGGAAGCGGAACCTACGACCGGATCATGGGCCATCTGCGCCACATGAAGAGCACCGATCACCGTTTCGAGGTCACGCTACGCGTGCATTTCACCGTCGACGGCCGCAAGGACGTCTCCAGCCTGCTGCCGGTCCTCCAGCAAGAACTGCTCGACGATCCAAGATTCAAGGTGCATTTCAAATGCATCGAGGATTTCAGCGGCGCGCTCGCCGGACAGAAGGTCTATGTCGACCGCGACCGCGAGCACGAGATCATCGCCGAACTGTCGAGCCGGCTCGGCAAGCGGAACCTCTCCAACTTCCCGGAGACGATCTGCTATGCGAGCCGGCCGAATTCGCTGCTGGTGCGCCCCGACGGCCGCCTGGCGAAATGCACGATCTCGTTCCAGAACGACCGGCATTCGATCGGCCGGCTGCTGCCGGACGGCTCGCTCGAGATCGACGATGCGCGTCTCGCCCCCTGGGTGCGGGGATTCGCGACCGGGGACGCGGAGACGCTCAAATGCCCGTTGAACGGCTATGCAATCTGAAGGAGCGAGGTGACGCCATGGCAAGACCCCCAGCGGTTCCCGTAATGAAGGAACAGATCGGCATCAATCCGAAGGGCGAAGTGGTCATCAAGAACGACGAGCTGCGCAAGAAGGTCGAGCGGTTCCTGGCCACCCCGGGGCTCTCGCACAACGATCCGGCCGACTTTCTGGACAATTGCGACTGCCACTGCGGCGGAAACTAGGAGGACTCGGCGATGGCCAAAGTTCCCGAAGTCAACGTGAAGAAGGACCAGATCAGTATCGGACCCAAGGGCGAGGTGGTGATCAAGAACGACGATCTGCGCAAGCGGATAGAGAAGGTGATCGCCGATCAGGCGCTCGGCATCCATCACGTCGTGGCGCTCGACAATTGCGACTGTCACTGTTGACGCGCTTCCTCGCTGACCCGCCGGGCGGCTGAGAAGGCGGCCCGGCGCGGGCGCGGTATTCGCCCGGCCCAAGCTTGTGCTATCGAGAAGGGACGCCTCTCGAAGCAAGTGGGTCGCATGGGCGCCAAGGTTCCGCGTATCGCCATCGTCGGCGCCGGTTTCACCGGCACGATGCTGGCCGTGCAGCTTCTGCGCAAGCTCGCTGGGCCGGCCAAGATAACCCTATTCGATCGCCGCGGCGCGTTCGGTCGGGGGCTGGCCTATTCGGCGCGCAATCCTCGCCACGTGCTCAACGTGCGCGTGACGAATATGAGCGCGTTCGACGAGGACGCGCAGCATTTCATCCGCTGGCTGTGGGCGAACGATTCGGTGCGTGGCGGCGCGGCCGGCGTGCCGCCCTCGGGCCATGCCTTCGTCTCGCGCGCTACCTTCGGCGCCTATGTCGAGGATGTGCTGCGCGCGGCGATCGCCGAGGCCGGTCCGCGCGCGCGTGTCGCCCAGCGGGTGGCGGACGCGGTGGGCATCGCCATCGCGCCGGGCGGCGCGCGGCTAGCCCTGGCGGACGGTGCATCGGTCGAGGCCGACCGGGTCGCGCTCTGTGTCGGCAACTTTCCGCCGGCCACGCCCGCGCCGATCGCGCCCGCCGTGGCCGAGTCGGGGCGTTTCGTCGCCGATCCCTGGGACGAGGAGGCGATCGACCGCATCCGTTCCGACGACACGGTGCTGGTCATCGGCACCGGACTGACCATGGTCGATATGGTGGTCGACCTGCTGGCACGCGGCTTCCAGGGACCGATCCACGCTCTGTCGCGGCGCGGACTGCTGCCGCAGGCGCACGAGCTCACGCGCACCTACCCGCCGTTCCTCGACCGTGAGCGGCTGCCCCGCGGTTTGCTCGCCCTTACGCGGCGGATACGCCGGGAGGTGCGCGACGCCGCCAGCCGAGGCCAGGACTGGCGCAGCGTCATGGACGCGATCCGGCCCCTCGTGCAGGACCTGTGGATCGCGCTCGACGAAGACGATCGCCGGCGCTTCCTGCGCCATCTGCGGCCCTATTGGGACGTGCATCGCCATCGCATGGCGCCCGAGATCGCACGCGAGATCGAGCGGCTGCGCGCCGAAGGCAGGCTGTCCACCCATGCCGGCCGCATCGCTTCCTCCGGCATCGAAGGCGGGCGGATCAAATTCACGTTCCGGCCGCGCGCGGGGGGCGCGGAACGCGGCCTGGTCGGCGATTGGGTGATCAACTGCGCGGGTCCCGAGACCGATTACGCGCGCATCCGCCATCCGCTGGTAAGCAGCCTGCTCGCGTCCGGCCTGGCGCGGCCCGATCCGCTCGCCCTCGGCCTCGATCTCACGCCTAGCTTCCAGTTGATCGGGCGCGAAGGAAGGCCCACGCCGCGGCTATATGCGCTAGGTCCGCCGACGCGGGGACTGCTCTGGGAATCGACCGCGGTGCCCGACATCCGCAAACAGTGCGCGCAATTCTCCGCCCGGCTCGCCGCCGAACTGGCCTGATCCTCACACCCGGTGCGATTCGAGGGTGGAAGGGTGGAACAGCTCCTCGGGAGTCAGCGGGCGCTCCGACAGGCCCTGGGCCCGGTGCGCCTCGACGAAGCTGGCCAGCGCCGCGCGGTTCGGCGCGAATCCATAGGGCCAGAAGTCGGTGCCCATCAATGCCCGCGCCGCCGTCAGCTGCTCCTCGACGAAGGGCAGGGTGGCCTTGGGCGCGGAATCGTCGCCGAGTTTGGCGAGCGCGATCGATTTGGCGCGGTCGAAGGCGGTGAGCACGGCGTAGGGCAGCCAGGGATTCGCCTCGGCGAGGCTACGGCGGATGCCGAGCAGGTGCATGATCGGAAAGATGCCGGTGCGGCGATACCAATCCGCGGCGGCCGCCTGCGGATCGCGGAACAGCCGCGCGACATGGGGATGGCCGGCGCGGAAGCAGGCCGGCGCGCGCGGCCCGATCACCGCGTCGAGCGCGCCGGAGGCGAGCATGCCGGAGATCGTCTCGCCGGCGGGCGCATCTTCGAGGCGCACCCGCGCGGGCAGTTTCAGCGCGATCTTCTCGACCCGGCCGGGCTCGTTGTAGCCGCCGCGGACCCAGACCGCGTCGGCCGGCGCGACGCCATGCTCGGCGAGGAGCATCCGCACCCAGACATTGGCGGTGAGCTGGTACTCGGGCAGGCCGATGCGCCTGCCCTTCAAATCCGCCGGGCCGGCGATGCCGCGATCGGTCCGGATATAGATCGATGCGTGACGGAAGGTGCGCGACGGAAAGACGGGCACGCCGACATAGGCCGAGCGGCCGGCCGCGACCTGGACGCAATAGCTGCTCAGGGAAAGCTCGCAGATGTCGAATTCGGCGTGGCGGAAGGCGCGGAAGAAAATCTCCTCCGGCTCCAGGAGCAGAAAGCGCGGCTCGACCGCGTCGATGCGCGCCGCGCCGTCGACCAGGGGCCGCACCCGGTCGTAGTCGCCGACCGCCACCGAAAGCTTGAGTCGCGCCATGCTCATCCTCCCCGCGGCATCGGCCGGGCCGGCTCGATCTGGCGTTCCGCCATCGAACCCGCGCCGCGCTCGCGCAGGCCGAGCAGCAGCGAGGCCAGGGCGCCGATCAGGACCGAGGCGCCGAGAGCTGGAAAGACGCCAGCGGCACTCCAGCCCTGGCCGACCAGAAAGCCGACCAGCAGGGGGCCGCAAAACGAGCCGAGCCTGCCCGCCGCCATCGCGCAGCCCACGCCGGTCGCGCGGATCGCGGTCGGATAGACCAGAGCGGCGAGCGCGATCAGGATCGAGCTCGCGCAGCCGACGCACAGCCCGAACGCTCCTTGCAGCGAGGAGACGGACGCGGCCGCCGGCGCGGCCGCTCCGACCAGAGCGTAGGCCAGCGCGCTGAGCGCGAACGTGGCCGGCAGCAATGCCAGCGTCCCCAGTCGGGCGAGCAGCCAGCCACCCGCGCCGGTTCCGATCACCGACCCGAAATTGAACGCCGCCATGGCGAGTGCCGAACGGTCGATCGGCATGCCGACGGCGCCGAGCAGGGTGGGGCTCCAAGCCGAATTGGTCACCAGGATCAGGAAGGCGAAAAAGAACGCCACCCACAGCAACAGCGTGGGCATGGCCAGGCCACGGGCGAACAGATCGCGCCCGCGGCCGCGTCCGGCCGGGGTGTCGTATCTCGCCAGGAAAGCGATCGATTCGGGCAGCGCGGAGACGAGGAGCACGGCGAGCAGCAGCGGCGGCACCCCGCCGGCGAGAAACAGCGCGCGCCAACCCGCCGCCGGTATCAGCCAGGAGGCGAGCAATCCGCCGACCACGCCGCCCACGGGAAATCCGGCCCACATCAGGCTGACCATGGTCGCGCGCATCCGCCGCGGCACGTATTCGGAGGCCAGGCTGATGAAGCTGGGCATCGCACCGCCGAGCCCCACGCCGGTCAGAAATCGATAGACGAGCAGATCGCCAAGCCCGCGCGTCGCCGCGGTGCACAGGGTGAAGACGGCGAAACAGGCCGTCGCCCCGATCAGCACGCGCTTGCGTCCGACCCGGTCGGCGAGCGCGCCGAGGGAAAGTGCGCCGATGGCCAGCCCGGCCAGCGCCGCGCTGAACACCGGCCCGAAGGCGCGGGGAGCGATTTGCAGCGCCGCGCCCATCGAGGGCGCCGCGAGGCCGATCGACTGCAAGTCCATCCCGTCGAACAGGGCCACCAGGGCGCAGAGCGCGACGACGCGGATATGCGCGCGCCCAAGCGGTTCCGCCTCGCCCGCCGATGCGCGCGGCGACGATCTATCGCCGATCGAGCCGGTCATGCGGCGCACCTTAGCATGGGGCGAGGTGGGGCACCGCGCGTCCGTTGTGAGCGGGCAGGGGGCCGAACTATGATGCCGGCCAAGCGCATCGGGGCCGCGGGCCGGCAAGGGGGCGCATGGACCAGTCCGGACAAGGCGGCCGCGACCAGCTCGCCCGAACCGTCGACGAGCTGGTGGACGCGAACCACATCTTGTTCCGCCGTGGCGTGGTGGATGCCTTCGGCCATGTCAGCGCGCGGCACCCCGGCCGGCCCGACCGGTTCCTCCTTGCGCGCAGCATGGCCCCGGCCCTGGTCCGCGCCGCCGACATTCTCGAATTCTACCTCGACGGCGGCCCAATCGCCGCGGACGCGCCGCGCCCCTATCTCGAGCGTTTCATCCATGGCGAGATCTATCGGCTCCGCGCCGACGTGAGCGCGGTGGTGCACAGCCATGCCGAGGCGCTGATCCCGTTCGGCGCGGCAGCGGAAACGCGGCTGCGCCCGATCTGGCATATGTGCGGATTTCTGGGCGAAGGCGCGCCGGTGTTCGAGATACGTGACCACGCGGGCGAGGCGAGCGACCTTTTGATTCGCGACCGCGCGCTCGGAGCGGCACTGGCGCGCGCACTCGGCGCGGCGGGGATCGTGCTGATGCGCGGACATGGCGCGACCCTGGTCGGCTCTTCGCTGCGACAGGCGGTGTATCGGGCGGTCTATGCCGAAGCCGGCGCCCGCATCCAGGCGGAGACACATCGCCTCGGCACGCCCATTTTCCTCACCCCGGCGGAAGCGCTCGCCGCCGCGCGCGCCAATGACGGGCAGATCGACCGCGCCTGGGACCTATGGCTCGCTCAAACCCGCCCGAAAGGGGATGGGGAACCCACGTGACGGCTTGCGCGAAACCCCGGTTCCGATAAGAGTAGTGGCGATGGCCGGGCGGGGGCACGACCCGGCGCGGAATGCCATGCAGGGAGGTGCACGAACATGCGGAAACTGATTTTCGCGGCCGCCGCGCTGGCGGTCGGCCTGATCGGGGCAAGCGCCCAGGCGCTGACCCTGAAGAGCCCCGATATCAAGACGGGCGCCAGGATCGCCGACGAGTATGTGGCGGCCATCATGGGCTGCCCGGGCCAGAACGTCTCGCCGGCCCTGTCATGGTCGGGCGCGCCGAAGGGCACCAAGAGCTTCGCGATCAGCGTCTACGATCCCGATGCGCCCACCGGCAGCGGCTTCTGGCACTGGGTCGTGTTCAACATTCCGGCCAACGTGCACGAGCTGCCCAAGAACGCCGGCGATCCGAAGGCCAATCTGATGCCGGCCGGCGCGGTTATGAGCCGCACCGATCTCGGCGTGCCCGGCTATCTCGGCCCGTGCCCGCCCAAGGGCGACAAGCCGCACCATTATCACTTCCGCGTGTTCGCGGTGGATGTCGACAAGCTCGACGCGGACGCCAACGCCACCCCCGCCTATGTCGGGTTCAACCTGCACTTCCACACGCTGGCGGTGGCGCAGATCGTCGGCACCTGGAGCCGCTGAGCGCGAACGGTTCGGGGCCCGGCGCGGGTCCGGGCCCCGGGTAGCGGCGGAATCGCGCGATGGCCGCGAAGGCGAAGGTCGCGCTCGTCACCGGGGCGGGCAGCGGAATTGGCAAGGCGAGCGCGCTGGCGCTCGCCCGCGCCGGCTATGCGCTCGTGCTGGCGGGTCGGCGCAAGGACCCGCTCGAATCGGTGGCCGAGACCATCCGCAAATCGGGTGGCGAGGCGTTGGCGGTGCCGACCGACGTGGGCGATCCGGATTCGGTGGCCGCGCTGTTCGCCGCGACCAAAAAGAAATTCGGCCGGCTCGACGTGCTGTTCAACAATGCCGGACGGGGCACGCCAGCGCTCAAGATCGAGGACATGCCGTTCGACAAATGGCAGTCGGTGGTGGCCGCCAATCTGACCGGCATGTTCCTGTGCACTCAGGCGGCGTTCCGGCTGATGAAGGAGCAGGACCCGCGCGGCGGGCGGATCATCAACAACGGCTCGATCTCGGCCTATGTGCCCAGGCCGCAAGCCATCGCCTACAACGCGACCAAGCACGCGGTGACCGGGATCACCAAATCGGCGGCGCTGGAGGGGCGAGCCTACGACATCGCCTGCGGCCAGATCGACATCGGCAACGCCGCCACCGACATGACCACGGATATGGCCACCGGCAAGCTCCAGGCCGACGGCAGCATGAAGGCGGAGGCGCGCATGGATGTCGAGCATGCGGCGCAGGCGGTGGCGCATATGGCGGGCCTGCCGCTCGACGCCAATGTGCTGTTCATCACCATCATGGCGACCAAGATGCCGTTCGTCGGCCGAGGTTGATACCGTCAACGGCAGTAGTTCGAGAACCGTCGTCCCGCTAAGCTCGGCTCGCCGAGACTGGGCGGGAGCGGAGCATGCTCGATCATCTGAAGGCGAACAATCTTGCCTGGTCGCGGCGCAAGGTGGCGAGCGACCCCGACTTTTTCCGCCGCCTGGTGCGCCAGCAGACGCCCGAGTATCTGTGGATCGGCTGCGCCGACAGCCGCGTTCCGGCCAACGAGATCGTCGGGCTCGACCCGGGCGAGCTGTTCGTCCATCGCAATGTCGGCAACCTCGCGCCCCCGCAGGACGCCAACTATCTCTCGGTGCTGCAATTCGCCGTCGACGTGCTCAAGGTGAAGCACGTGATCGTGGTCGGTCATTACGGCTGCGGCGGTGTGAGCGCGGCGGTCGACGGCAAGCGCCGCGGCCTGGTTGACCATTGGCTGCATCCGATCCGCGAAATACGGCACGAGCATCGCGCCGAGCTGGACGCGATCGCCGACGAACGCGCCCGGCTGGACCGGTTGTGCGAGCTGAATGTGGCGCGCCAGGTGCGCAACGTCGCGTCCGACGTGTTCGTGCAAGACGCCTGGGCCCGCGGCCAGCCGCTTTGCGTGCACGGCTGGGTCTATTCGCTGACGGACGGACTGGTGCGCGACCTCGATCTCACCGTGTGCGGGCCGGGCGACGCCGGCCCGAGGTGAACGGCGCGGTCACTCCGGCGCGTTGCAGTCGGTATGGCCCTCGGGGCAGTGGAATTGCCCGTCCAGCTCCTTGATGCGGGCCAGCGTCTTCGCCGTCCGGCACTGGGTGTATTTCATCGAATTGAAGAGGCCGGAGCTGAGATTGGTGTCGAAGGTGCATTCGGCGTCGCGATAGGCGAGCCAGGCGCGCTCGGCCGATTTGAGCAGCGCCTGGTTGGGGGCGTCGTACTTCGCGATCATCTGTCCGTAGAGCTTGTTGAGCGCGGCATCGGCCGCCTTGAACGCGATGCCGGCGCAGGCGTCGAGCTGGACCATGTCGAGACTTTGCGACTTGCAGTCCGGCGCCTCGTCGGCGCGCGTCGGCCCGAGGGCGAGAGCCGCCATCATGGCCGCGATGAGCGCAATCCGCATGGCCGCCTCCGCCGCAGAAATCCGGGACCCTGGCAATTCTACTATGCCGGGCCGCCCGCGCGGGACCCAGGTTGGAAAAAGCTTTTCTCTTGTGCGCGGCGCGGCCAGCGTCTATGAATCGGGCAAGAGAAAAGCTTTTCCCCGATGGCCACGCGTTGTGGTCGGGAGAAAGGTGCTCGGGACTGGGGAGGGCCGGGCATGGAGACGGGCGCCACGCCGCGCCTTCGTTCGTTGACGACGATCCACGACGTCGCCGAGGCCGCCGGAGTGAGCATCGGCACGGTGTCGAAGGCGTTGCGCGGCAAGGGCCGCCTGCGCGAGGAGACGCGCGCGCGCATCCGCCTGGTCGCCGACCAGCTCAGCTTCCGCCCCAACGAGCTCGCCCAGAGCCTGCACCGCAAGCGCAGCTTCACCGTCGGC
>JASHSH010000316.1 GCA_030040955.1 Rhodospirillales bacterium | reverse complement strand
GGGCGGCGTCTGCGCCCAGGCGGCCGCTCCGGCCCCGACGGCCAGCGCCGCAAGCGCTACCGTCGTCAGGGATTGCCGCATGCCGCCGATCCGCAGTTCTGGATCACATAGGCCGGGGAGCGCCAGCGCACGATATCGTCGAAATAGGTGGAATTCGTCAGCGAGCCCGACCCCAAACCGGTGCCTTGGACGAAGCCAAGATTGTTCGCCGTGCCCGCCGTGCCCCCGCTATTGTACTGCTTCAGCGTGTAGGTGGTGCCTCCGTAGGGCAGGTTTTCGGAGCCGGTCTTGGACCACCCGTACCAGCCGGTCTTGCCGTGGCTGATCAGCACATAGGCGGCGCGCAAGCCGTACAGATTGACATTGGAGGAGGTCGGCGTAGAGGCTGGGCTCGGGCAGCTGGTGGTGTAGTCGTTGCACTGCGTCAGTTCCGTGGTCGTGCTGCTCGCCGAATAGACGGCGATATAGTTCCCGAATGGGTAAAAGGGAGCGGTTGTGTAGCCGGTGAACCCGTTGTTGGACGGGAAGCAATTGTTACTGTTGTCGAAGATCGGGTAGCCCGCGCTGGTCTGTGTCGTGGACGTCTCGAAGTCCCGTACCGCGCATCCGGAAATCGTCGTGGTCAGGGTGGATATGACCATCGAGTCGGTTCCGGTGATCAATGTATTGCTGGCGACGAAGTAGGAAATGCGGTTGCCCCAGCCATCGAGCGAATAGGTCTCGTCGAGACCCAGTGTCTTCCACGGGATGACCGCGCGGTTTGCCGTCCCCCCAGCCGAGGACAACGTGCAGTCGGTTGTTCCGGGAGTGGTGGAATCCTCCAGCCCATAGGATGTGCTCGTGTTGGCTAGGCTCCCATCCGCGGGACAAGGCAGGCGATAGTTGCGGATGACGAACAGAACGAGAGAACTCTCGATCTGGTCCATCGCCACGTTGGTCTGCGTGATGTAGGCCTGTTGGAGCACCGGGCCGATCGCCAGGACTCCGCCGCCGACGATCAAGCCCATGATGACGATCACCATCGCCATCTCGATCAGGGTGAAACCCGCCTGGCGGATCAATGCCGCGACCACCACCCCGCGCCCCCGTTTGCCGGCCGGCATTATCGAGATCAGGCGGGGCCAAGGCAAGCTGGGCATGGGGCGGCCTAATTGGTGGTCGACGATATGATGCTGGGAGAGAAATTGCGTATCAGCAGCCCGGTCTGCGCGGACCCCGCGCCCACGGTGATGCCCATATACACGCTGTCGAACGCGGTGATGCCGAGCGCCGAGTTCGCTCCCGGGTCGATCACGCAGTAGTTGACCGTGTAGGCGCCGCTGTAGCCGGACGACGAGCTGAACGGAAATACCGCGCCGCTGCCGGTCAGGTACTGGGTCGTCAGGCTCTGGCACAGCGTGTGCTGCCCGGTGGTGCCGCCGAGCGCGCCGTCGTCGCAGTCCAGGAAGGCGCGGATCAGCATGTAGGTATCGCCCGAGGTGGTCGACTGGCCGCAGCTGGAGCAGGTGCTATTGCAGTACCGCTGCGCCTCGATGCGAAGCGGATGGTAGTAGTTGAGGAAGCTGGTGGTGCCGCCGGTCGTGATGTCGGTGGCGGCGTAGGAGGTGAGCGCGGCGCCGGTGGCCGGGTCGGTGGGCGAGCCGGTCGAGGCGCAGGTCCCACCGCTCTCGTTCCAGCAGAAGTCGTCGGTGAGAATGTTCGACTCGGCGGTGCTGTCCCAACTGCATCCGCCGCCCGCGAAGGCGACCGTGGGCGTGGAGCTGTATCCGCCGCCCTCGCTGTCCAGCGCGATCGCGCCGACCTCCATGGAGGGACTCGCGGTCGCGGTGGTGCAACCCGATCCGCAACCGCCGCCCGAGATCGCGATGGTCGGCGACATGAGGTAAGTGCCGCCCGCGTCCGGCGTGATGGTCGCGACTCCCATGGTCGCCGTGCCGGTCGCGTTCGAGCAGTGCGACGTGCATCCGCTTTCGGCCGCGGTGGCGATCTTCACGGTGGCCTTCGAAGTATAGCCCGACCCGTCCGATGTAATTGTGATCGCCGAAACCGCGCCGCCCGAGATGGTCGCGGTCGCCGCCGTCCCGGTGCCGTTGCCGCCGCCCCCGCTGAAGGTCACCGTGGGCGCGGTGACATATCCGCCGCCTCCCGCGGAGACGGCGACGCTGACCACGCCGAGCGTGACTCCGGAAGTGGCCACCGTGGCGCCGCCGGTTTCCGAATCGCCCGTCGCGGTCGTGAACTTGACCGTCGGCCGGCTCGTGTAGCCGCTGCCCGGCGAAGTGACGGTGACCGAGCCGACGGTCAGCGTCGCGTGCGCCGCGGCCGGAACGAAGCTCGACGAGGAGGTGGTGGCGCCGCCGCTGATCGTGACCGTGGGCGAGGAGGTGTAACCGGAACCCGCGCTGTCGAGGGCGATGGCAGTGATCTCCCCGCCGGATTCGGTCGCCGTCGCGGAGGCGCCCGAGCCTCCCGTGTTTCCCCCGGTTATCGGATTGTCGCAGTTCGAGTTGATGGTTCCATCGACGATGCTCGGCGAGGTCGATGTCTGATAGGGGTTGGAGTCGGCGGCGCTGTATCCGGAAGGAACGGTGGTGCTCTCCGACGTGTGCCAGGTGTTGTCCCGATAGCCGGTATCGACCAGCAAGGTCGACATCGCCTCGGCGAAGGTGGTCGCGGCGCCGGTCGGGTCATGACGGATGCTGGTCGTGTCGGCGAATCCGTTGGGCGGGTCGCCGAGAAACTCGTAGGTGCGGAACTCCAGCGCCACGCGCGGCACGATCAAACTCTCGAAGCTCACCGTCGGTACGGCGGTGTAGTTCGATCCGGCAGTGGTCGGCGTGTAGGTGCCGGTCTGGATCGAGCCGTTCACGACATCGCCGCTTTGCAGCGTCAACGTCGCGCCGGAGCCGGTGGTGTCGGTCGAGGCCGGCAGGATGTCCACGATCGTGTTCGCCACCGTGGTGAAGCCCGACCCTCCGTTGGTGATGTCGATGCCGGTGATCGTCGCGTAATCGGTGGTCACCGAGCCGGCTGCGTTCGTGCAAGGCGAGACGTTGCAAGAACCGAAACCCACCGTGGGCGCGGTGATGTATCCGCTGCCGAAGCTGCTCATCGTGACCGAAAGGACGCCCATCGCGGCCACGCCGGTGGCGGTGGTGGTGCCGGCGCCGAAGGTGACGGAAGGCTGCGAGGTGTACGAGCCGGTATCGACCGAGAGCGTCACCGCCTCCACGCCCAGCGCCGAGCTGGCGCTGGCTTCGGTACATCCGGTCCCGCAGCCGCCGCCGGAGAAGGCGACGCTTGGATCGGACGTGTATCCCTTGCCCGCGGTCGTGACCGTCACCGAGAGCACGCAACCTTTTTCGGACCCGGTCGGCGAGCCCGACACGCAAGTAGTGCCGCTGACATGTCCGAGCGTCGAGCTGGCCTTTGCGTTCGTGCAACTGCTGGTGCAACCGAAATCTTTCGCGGTTCCGACGGTAACGGTCGGGGCCGAGGTGTAGCCCGAACCGATCGTGCTCACCGTGATCGACGCCACTTCCATCGTGGCCGTCGCCGTGTCGCAGCCCGACGAGCAGCCGCCGCCCGAAATGGTAACCGTGGGAACGGCCGAATAGCTGCCGACCGAAGTCACCTCGATCGCGGAAATGGTCCCGCCGAGGCTGGCGGTGGCGGACGCGCCGCTGCCGCCATCGGTGGGCGTGAACGTGACCGCGGGCGCGCTGGTGTAACCGGTGCCCGCGGTCGTCACGGTTACTCCCTTCAGCGCGCCGGCTCCCACCGTCGCGACGCCGGTGGCGGTCGAGTTCGTGTTGGCCAGGTTTCCGAAGCCCATCCAGCTTCCCTGCTCGTCGCCGTTGGCGCCGGTGGGCAGCACGCCGTCCTGCACCTGCGATCCGCCGCAGGGCGGGCTGGAGGAGCTGATGCTGGTGGAGCCGGGGATCAGCGAGAAGGTGAATCCGTCGCCCTGCTGCGTGCCCGACGTCGTGATCGTGATCGGATCGTAGGGCAGGCTGAACTCGAGATAGGCGACCAGCGTCTGCGTGGTCCAGTTGAACGCATTCTCGAACCAGAGGCAGGCGCTGGTATTGGTGGAGAGCGACGAGCCCGTGTAGGTCTGGTTGGTCGAGGTGGCGCCGGTCGTCTGGGCGGAGGCCGCGTTCGGCTTGTTGTTGTTGGGCGAGCCGAAATAGATGACGGTCGAGCCGGCGGTGGAATTCGCGCTCGCCGTCTGATTGCTCGAATTGAGAATCGATACCGCGGAAGTCGGATTGGTCCCGCTCGTATTCGAGGAGGTCCCCTGATAGTCCTGCGGGCAGGTGTCCTGGCTGCAACCGCCGGTGCAGTACGCCCAGTTCGCGAAGGAGAGCTTACCGTTGATATCCGCGCACACGCCGGCTGCCGCCGTGGTGCTTTGATTCCAGCTCTGCTCGTAGAGCAGGAAATGGTCGTAATAGGAGTTCGAGGTCGATCCCGTCTGTCCGATCGTCGTGGTTACCGTCCAGCTGGCGAAGGTGGAGGGACCGGCGCCGGTGAACGAACCGGCCTCGGTATCGGCATATTCCTCGGAAGTGGAGGGCGGAGCGGCGATTTGGCTGCCCGACAGCAGCCAGGCACCTTCGCCGTCATAGCCGTAGCTGATCAGCACATAGGCGTATTTCGACGCAGTGCCGCCGTTGACGGACAGTTCGATCGCGTCGCTCGAGGTCGGCTGGGACGATTTATAGGGAGTGCCGGTGACCAGTCCGGACGACGCCGCGTAGCCAATTCGCCGGTTCCATCCGTCGAGCGCGTCGGAATAGGAGAGGCCGAGCGCCTTCCACGGCACCACGCCGCGATTGGCGTTGGCCGAGCTCGATCCGCCCGACACGAGATTGCAGTCTTCGAACCCGTCCGCGATGCCGTCCTTCCCGGTGCCGCCCTGCGGCGCCGTGCCGTCGGCCGGGCACGGGAGCCGGTAGTTGCGCGCGACGAACGCCCACAGCGCCTTCTGGATCACTTCCTTCGATTGGGTGGGAGTCGCTTGCGAGGCCTGCAACGTGACCTTCGGCCCGACATAGCGCATGCCGGCGGCCACGCTGATCACCAGGATCATCACGGCCATCACGCCCAGCAGGGTGGCCTGACCCGACTGGTCGCCGAACGCCAGCTTGCGCAACACGATCTTACGGCTCCATGACCGGCTAAACGTCAGAATATTCAGGACTTCAACAAACAACCGTGATTTCCGTCACACTCCGGTCGGATAGAGCCCCCTCATCCGTCCAGGCCAGGCGGCGGCACGGTCTCGAACACCCGACGCAGACCCTCTCCCCATTGCTTGCGCACGCCGGCCATGTAGCCGTCGGCGTCGGTCAGGCGTCTGAGATGCGTCACCCGCAGACTGTCCGCTTCGTAGCATAGCAGATCGATCGGCAAACCGACAGACAGGTTGGAGCGCATGGTCGAATCGAACGAGATCAGAATCAGCTTCGCCGCCTCGGCCAGCGGCATCGAGGATTTGAGCAGGCGGTCGAACACCGGCTTGCCGTATTTGATCTCGCCGATCTGGAAGAACGGCGTGTCCGGCGAGGCCTCGATGAAATTGCCGGCGCTGTAGACGTGGAACAGGCGCGGTCGCTCGTTGCCGATCTGGCCGCCGATGACGAAGGTCGGGTTGAACTCGATGCTCTGGCTGGCCAGCGCCTCGGCCTCCAGCCGATGCACCTCGTTGACCGCGCGCCCGACCAGATGGGCGACGCGATACATCGTCTTGGTCTGGTTGAGGTCGAGCTCGGGCTCGCCGTTGTTCGCCCATTCGCCGAGGAGGGAGACCACCGACTGGGTGAGGCTGAGATTGCCCGCCGCCACCATGGCGATCAGGTGGGTGCCCGGCTTCTCGAAGATGGTCATCTTGCGGAAGGTCGCGATGTCGTCGACGCCGGCGTTGGTGCGCGAATCCGAGGCGAGCACGAAGCCCCGGTCGAGAAGCACGCCGACGCAATAGGTCATTTCCCCCTCCGCCCCGTCCGATTCTCGGGCGCCCGCGCGCCGCCCGGAACCGCGCGAGACTAATGCAGGCGCGCGCCCGCGTCACCGGTTGCCATCCCGGCGAAGGGGAGGCAGAGTCGCCGCCCATTCCCGGGAGTGACCCGCTTGCGCGCGGCCCGCTTTATCCTGCTTCTGCTTCTGCTGGTGCCCGCCGCGTTGGCGCTCGCGGGACCCGCCCGCGCGCTTCCCGAGGAGACGCTGACCATCCGCACGCTGGCGGGCCAGAGCTACCAGTTCCGCGTGGAGATCGCGCGCAGCGAGGCCGAGCGCGAGGTCGGGCTGATGAACCGGCCCGCGCTCGCCGCCGACCGCGGCATGCTGTTCGACTTCGACCCGCCGCGGCCGGTGAGCTTCTGGATGAAGAACACGCTGATCCCGCTCGACATCGTCTTCATCGACCCGAAGGGTACGGTGATCGGCATCGCCGCGCGCGCGGTGCCGATGTCGCTCGACATCCTGCCCTCGCCGGGCATCTGCCGGGGCGTGCTCGAAGTGAACGGCGGTACCGCCGAGCGCCTGGGCATCGGCGTCGGCGCCAAGGTGATCCACCGGCTGTTCGGGAATTAACCCCGCGCTAGCTGGGCCGCGGCTGGCCGCGGCAATCGGGGCACAGGCCTTCGACCTCGATGGTCTGGCGCGCCACCGTGAAGCCCTGCTGGTCGGCGGCGCGGCGCAGCGTCTCGCCGACCTGGGTCTCGTCGAGCTCGGCCGCGCGGCCGCAGCCGGTGCACAGCAGCAGCATCGCGGCATGGCGCGCCTCGGGCCGCGGGCAGCCGACATAGGCGTTCAGGCTCTCCACCCGATGCACCAGCCCCTGCTCGATCAGGAATTCGAGCGCGCGATAGACGGTGGGCGGCGCCGCCGAATGGCCCTCCGTCTTCAGCGCGTCGAGCAGGGCATAGGCGCCGACCGGGGCGTGGCCGTTCCACACCAGTTCGAGCACGCGCCGGCGCAGCGCGGTGAGCCGCGCGCCGTGGCGGACGCAATGCTCCTCGGCCGCGTCGAGCGCGGCGCGCACGCAGCCGCCATGATCGTGGGCGGGGGCGGGGAACGGGGTTTCGAGTTCGCTCATGCGCGCATGCCTCGGGCTCATATATAGGGCATCGCGCCCGGCTCCGTCCATGTGGGGCGCGCCGGGCGATATTGGTACCTCACCCCGAGCCTGTCGAAGGGTGAGCCGTCGCGCCCCACACGCCTCACCCTGAGCCTGTCGAAGGGTGAGGCAGACGTCCCGACAGCCGCTTGTGCCCGACCCCGGCTTCGGCATAATGGAGATGGAGCGCGGGTGTAGCTCAATGGTAGAGCAGAAGCTTCCCAAGCTTACGACGAGGGTTCGATTCCCTTCACCCGCTCCAAATCCATCCACTTGCTGACCGCTGCGAGACGCAGCCGATCCGACCACGCTCTTTTGGCACTATGCGGCTCCCGAGCTGATTAGCGTGCCCGAGGGCGTCACGGTGCCGGAGTGGGTGCGGGGTGAGAACGGGTTCGTGATCCAGAAGCGAGAACCGCTCAGCGATGAGGAGAAGCTAAAGCGGTTCGTCGAGGGGTCGCAGGATTTGGTACGTGCCGTGCGTCTCGCCAGGGCCTGCGGTACCAAGGGACGTGATCTGCTGGTCGCGCTACTGCTGCGATGGTGCGCGCCGCAAGCGGCAGCCGACCGCAAGTAGGCCGGATGGACCGGATCGGCTCAGCCATTCGGGACTCGGACCACGCCGCCTCGCCGCGGCGTCCCGCGCAGCGGGAAATGCCGCGGCGAGGCGGGGTAGAGCAATTCCATTTTTTGGCGCGCCATCCCGACTCACCCGCTATACTAACAGCGGGTGAGAGTCGCTATGGGGCACGAGAAGCTGTTATGACCATCAAGCACGGAGAGAGGCTGCGTGGGCCGCGTAATCAAACCATCACGATGGCTGCTACCGACCCAGCAGACCTATATCGTCACGTCCTGCTTCCGCAGAATGTCAATAGTACAAATTTCGTCAATAAAACCATTCACGGAGATTGCTTTTCTATCTTCAATAACCTCCCTAAGCGGCTATTCAATCTGCTGATACTAGATCCTCCGTACAATTTAAGGA
>JASHSH010000315.1 GCA_030040955.1 Rhodospirillales bacterium | reverse complement strand
CCGCGCTCGACCCTCGGCAGCGCGAACGGCTGGTCCGCGCGGCCGCCGCCTTCCTCGCGCGCCGGCCCGACCTCGCCGGCCTCGATGTGCGCTTCGACGCGGTGCTGGTCGCGCCCTGGCGCGCGCCCCGCCACCTGATCGACGCTTGGCGCGAGGCGGGCTGAACCGCTACACTGCCGCCGCCATGCAGGCCCGCTATTCCGCCCGATTCGCCGCGCCCGCCTTCGCTCTCGCGCTCGGCCTGCTGCTGGCCGCCTGCGACCCGATCACCGGCGCGGTAGTCGGCGCCGGCGCCGAGGTCGGCGTCGCCGCCGGCGAGGAGCGCGGCGTGGGCGGCGCGCTCAGCGACACCAAGATCAATTCCGAGATCGACGGGCTCTATCTCAACAAGAATTTGGGCATGTTCCGCGACGTCACCGTGACGGTGACCGAGGGCCGCGTGCAGCTGACCGGCAAGGTGAAGAAGCCGGAGGAGCGGGTCGAGGCGGCGCGGCTGGCCTGGCAGGCGGCGGGCGTGCGCCAGGTGATCGACGACATCCAGGTGACCGACCAGTCGGGGCTGATCGACTACGGGCGCGATGTGCGCATCGCCAACACGTTGCGCTTCCAGCTGCTGTTCGACAAGCAGGTGCACAACGTCAACTACACGGTCGACTCGGTGAACGGCACCGTCTACCTGATGGGCATCGCGCAGGACCAGGCCGAGCTCGACCGCGTCATCGCCCATGCGCGCAACATCGAGGGCGTGCAGCGGGTAGTCAACAACGTGGTCCTCAAGACCGACGCCAGCCGCAAGAGCTCGTGAGCGCCGATGGCGCTTGCCGTCGCCATCCAGATGGACCCGATCGAGTCCGTCGACATCGAGGCGGACAGCAGCTTCGCCCTCGCGCTGGAGGCGCAGCGGCGCGGCCATTCGCTGCGCCACTATCTGCCGCGCGATCTCGCGCTGCGCGACGGGCGCCTGTTCGCCACCACCCGCGCGCTCGAGGTGCGCGCGCGCAAGGGCGATCACTACCGCCTGGGCGAGCCGAACCGCATCGACCTGGCCGGCATGGACGTGGTGCTCATGCGCCAGGACCCGCCCTTCGACCTGGCCTATATCACCGCGACCCATCTGCTCGATCACATCCACCCGGGGACGCTGGTGGTCAACGACCCCACCGCCGTGCGCAACGCGCCCGAGAAGCTGCTGGTGACGCATTTCCCCGATCTCTGTCCGCCCACGCTGATCAGCGCGGACAAGCGCGAGATCGCGGCCTTCCGCGCCGAGCATGGCGACATCGTGATCAAGCCGCTGTTCGGCAACGGCGGCGCCTCGGTGTTCCACGTCACGCGCGCGGACGACAATTTCAACGCGCTGATCGAGATGTTCCAGCAGCGCTCGCGCGAACCGCTGATCGCGCAGCGCTACCTGCCCGAGGTGCGGCGGGGCGACAAGCGCATCGTCCTGGTCGAGGGCGAGCCGGTCGGCGCGGTCAACCGGGTGCCGGCGGCGGGCGAGGCGCGCTCGAACATGCATGTCGGCGGCCGGCCGGAGAAGAGCGGGATCGACGCGCGCGAGCGCGAGATCTGCGCCGCCATCGGCCCCACGCTGCGCGAGCGCGGTTTGGTCTTCGTCGGCATCGACGTGATCGGGGGCATGCTCACCGAGATCAACGTGACCTCGCCGACCGGCATCCAGGAGATCGACCGGCTCGACGGGGTGGCGCTGGAGGCGCGCGTCTGGGACGCGATCGAGGCCCGGCGCGCCGCCCGTCCGCGATGAGACCGCGGCGAGGCGCGCGATGAAGGTCGGCGCGATGCGCGCGATCGACCGCTGGGCGGGCATCCCGATCTGCTTCCTGCTCACGCTGGCCCGCCTGCCCTTCGGCCGCGCGCCGTTCCCGGCGGCGCCCAGGCGAATCCTGTTCATCGAGCTCTCCGAGATGGGCAGCGCGGTGCTCGCCGACCCGGCGATGCGAAAGGCGCGCGGCGCGTTCGGGGCCGAGCTGCATTTCCTGATCTTCCGGCGCAACGCCGAGAGCCTGGCCCTCCTCGGCACGGTGCCGCGCGCGAACATCTGCACCATCCGCGAGGATTCGTTCGCCGCGCTGGTGGCGGACACGCTGCGCTTCTTCTTCTGGGCGCGGCGGCGGCGCATCGACGCTTGCGTCGACCTCGAGATGTTCTCGCGCTTCAGCGCAATCCTCGCGGCGCTGTGCGGGGCCGTGTGGCGGGTGGGGTTCCACCGCTTTCACGCCGAGGGTCTGTATCGCGGCAATCTGCTCACCCACCGCGTTGCCTACAATCCGCATATCCATATCGCCAAGAATTTCATCGCGCTGGTCAACGCGCTGGCCGCCCAGCGGGCCGAGGTCCCGTTCTCGAAGACCGTCATCGGAGAGGACGAGATCACGCTGCCGCGCATCCTGCCCGGCGAGCGCGAAAGCCGCGCCATGGAGCAGCGGGTGGCGGAAGCCTTCCCGCCCTTCGAGCCGCGCCGCCACCGGCTGATCCTGTTCAATCCGAACGCGAGCGAGCTTTTGCCGCAGCGGCGCTGGCCGGCCGAGCATTTCGCGCAGCTGGCGCGGCGCGCGCTCGAACGCTGGGACGATGCCGTGATCCTGATCACCGGGGCGAGCGAGGAGGCGGCGGAGGCCGACGAGCTGCGCCGCCGCGTCGGCCATGCGCGCATGGTGAATTTCGCCGGCCGGCTCGAGCTGCGCGAGCTGCCGCTGCTCTACGGCATCGCCGCGCTGATGGTGACCAACGATTCGGGACCCGGCCACTTCGCTTCGGTCACCGACATGCCGACCATCGTGCTGTTCGGGCCGGAGACGCCGGCGCTGTACGGGCCGCTGGGGCGCGGCCGCGCGATCACCGCCGGACTCGCATGCTCGCCCTGCGTCTCCGCTGCCAACAACCGTCGGACCGCCTGCGCCGATCCGGTGTGCATGGCGGCGATCCCGCCGGAGCGGGTGCTGGACGCGATGGCCGAATTCCTCGACGCGCCGGATGGCTGAGCGGCCGGGCGGCGGGCCCGCCGCCTATTCGCGCAAGTAAGCATTCATCTCCGGCGAAGTGATCGTGGTTTCGAGATAGGCGAAGCTGCCGCGATCCTGGATTTCGCGCACGGCGGCGAGCAGGCCGGTCATCGAAGCGCGCCACAGCGAGGTGGCGAGGCTGATCCGCTTCACGCCGGCCGCCGCCAGCTCCTCGACCGAGCGGCCGCTGGTGAGGACGTTGACCGGCTTCGACAGCGCCGCGCAGACCTCTTTCACCGCATCGAGGCTCGGCAAGCCCGGCGCGTAAAGCACATCCGCGCCGGCTTTCTCGAAGGCCTGCAGGCGCCGGATGGTATCGTCGAGATCGGGTCGGCCATGGAGAAAATTCTCGGCGCGCGCGGTCAAGGTGAAGGGATAGGGAAGGGCGCGCGCGGCCGCCACGGCCGCCGCCACGCGCTCGGTGGCGTGGCCGAGATCGTAGATCGGCCGCTGGCGATCGCCGCTGAAATCCTCGAC
>JASHSH010000314.1 GCA_030040955.1 Rhodospirillales bacterium | reverse complement strand
GACGCGCGCGCCCATGGCGTCGCCGTGCTGCCGGTCTGCGTCAACCGCAGCGACTGGGATTGCACGCTCGAAGGGGGCGAGGGGATCGACCTCGACGCCGCAACCCCCTACCCCGACCCTCCCCCGCAAGGGGGGAGGGAGTCCCTCGCCGCACCCTCACCCTCCCCCTCGACGGGGGAGGGCAGGGGTAGGGGTGGGGCCGGCCGGGGCGGCGGACGTGGACCGGCGATCCGCCTGGGCTTCCGCCAGGTGAAGGGGCTGGCCGAGGAGGACGCGGCCGCGCTGGTGGCGGCGCGGGGCGCGGGCTATGCCGATCCGCGCGCGGTCTGGCGCCGCGCCGGACTCTCGGCCGCCGCGATCGAGACCCTGGCGGTGGCCGACGCCTTCGCCGCGCTCGGACTCAGCCGGCGCGACGCGCTGTGGGCGGCGAAGGGGCTGGGTGCGCCGCCGCCGCCCTTGTTCCAGGGCCTCGATGCCTCCGCCGAGCCGGTCCCGCGCCTGGCCGCGGCGGCCGAGGGCGAGGAGGTGGTCGACGACTATGCGACCCTGCGCCTCACGCTGCGGCGCCATCCGCTCGCCCTGCTGCGCCCCGACCTCACCCGCGCCGGCGTCACCCAGGCGGCGCGGCTGGCGCAGATCGACCAGGGCGCGCGGGTGCGGGTGGCCGGGCTGGTCACCGCGCGGCAGCGGCCGGAGACCGCGAGCGGCATCGTCTTCGCCACCCTCGAGGACGAAACCGGCAACGCCAACATCGTCATCCACGGCCGCGTCTTCGAGGCGCAGCGCCGCCAGGTGATCGGCGCCTCGCTGCTCCATGTCGAGGGCCGCGTGCAGAAGGAAGGCATCGTCATCCATGTGGTGGCCGAGCGCTGCCAGGACTGGTCGGACCGGCTCGCCCGCCTGCTGCCCGAAGCACCCCACGAACCGGTGCGCGATTCCGCCCCGCCCGCCGGCCGCGACGTTCCGCTCCACGCCGAATCGCGCGATTTCCGGTAAGGGAGGAACTATCAGGCAACGATGCGTCAGGCCCGGATGTTCCGCATGGTTCGAGGCGCCGCCGCGAGCGGCGGCTTCCTCACCATGAGGTCTACAATTTGGTCGGCCTCATCCTGAGCATCGTCGAAGGATGAGGCCATCGGCCGGTGCGGCCATGACGGAACAGGTGAGTCCCTTGCGCGCGGCCGCGTTCCGCCGGAAATTGGAGACGCCGAAGGGGAGGAACGCGCGGCCGTGACGATGCAACGGCGAGCACCGGTCTGGCAGCCGAGCCAGGAGCAGATGCGCGAATGGCCGGCGGTCTCGGGCAACGCCATCAACGGCGTGGGCGAGGCTGCGGTGCGGCGTCCTTCGCCGGTCTACTGGCATCCGCCGGAGTCGATCCCGCACGGCAAGCTCCAGCTCTGGTTCTACCAGCACACGCCCCCGGATCCGGCGCTGCTCGAGGCGCGGCGCGACCGCCAGGCGGCGGTGGAGGCGCCGCTCGATCCGCTGGCCGAGACCAAGGTCGAGCGCAGTGCCGCCGAATGGAGCGCCGAGGTCAAGCGCGTCGCGCTCGAATGCGGCGCCGACGATGTCGGCATCGCGCCGATGCGCGCCGAATATGTGTTCGAGGGTCATCCGGTCCCGCCGCAGCGCTGGATGGTGATGATCGCGGTCGGCCACTCCTATCAGGAGCTGCGCACCGCGCCCTCGATGCGCTCGCTGATCGACGTCACCCGCCAATACGCGCGCGGCAATCGCGCCGCCAAGGGCCTGGCCAATTGGCTGCGCCGCCAGGGCCACGATGCGGTGCCCTATGGCGGGCCGATGGCGGGCTCGTTCGTGCTGATCCCGCCGGCGATCGAGGCCGGGCTGGGCGAGCTCGGCAAGCACGGTTCGATGATCCACCGCAAACTCGGCGCGAGCTTCCGTCTCGCTTGCGTGCTCACCGACCTGCCGCTGCTTCCCGACTCGCGCGACGATTTCGGCGCCGACGAGTTCTGCGCCAATTGCCGGGTGTGCGCGGATGCCTGTCCGCCCGACGCGATCCTGAAGGAAAAGACGATGGTGCGCGGCGAGCGGCGCTGGTACGTCGATTTCGACAAGTGCCTGCCCTATTTCAACGAGGCGCTGAGCTGCGCGATCTGCCTCGCGGTATGTCCGTTCAGCCGGCCCGGCGTGGGCGAGCGGCTGGTCGACAAGCTCGCGCGCCGCCGCCGCCGCGCCGCCGAGTAGATTTCACTCCGCGCCGGGTTCCGGCGATCACGCCTACGTCCGCAACCGCAACCGCAACCGCCAGCAAGGACGCGCCATGGGCCAACTGCTCACCATGTTCGTCACCATCCTGATCGCCGAGCTGGGCGACAAGACCCAGCTCGCCACGCTGCTGTTCGCGGCCGAGCGGACGTCGCCGCCCTGGAAGGTGTTCGTGGCCTCTGCCGGCGCGCTGGTGCTCGGCGCCGGAATATCGGTGGCGATCGGCGCGTTCGGCGGCCGCTGGCTCGAGCACGCGCCCGTGAAGCTGATCGCCGGCCTGGGCTTCCTCGCCATCGGAGCTTGGTCGATCCTCCAGCATTTCCGCGGCGCCTGAACGGCCGATCCACGGACTGGCCCGCTGCCCGGCCGTGCTCGCTCGCACGCGTGCCCAATTCTCTCTATACCTAGCGATCAAGCGCATTTGGCAGGGAGCGTGCGGATGACCGGGGACGCATCAAAACTCTACGGCTCCTGGCTGCTGCGTAGCCTGCAAAGCGAGGACTTGGAATCGGGCGCGCGATTCGATCCCCTTGGTCCGGACCCGCACGGCGTGCTGATCCTGCTGCCCTATGGTCGGATGGCGGCGGTCGTCAGCTCCCGCGACCAACCCATGCCGAATTCCGATGCCGAGCGCGCCGTGCTCCACAAACAACTCGTGGCCTATTCGGGTAGCGGGTCAGTTTGAAACTCGGGGGCGTACGCCCGGTTTGAACGTGCCCCGCGCCATGCCATACTTCCCGCCATGTCGGATCGTAATAGCTGGGCGATTACCTTGCTCTGCCCCCAGTGCGGCAAACGGGGCAGCGCGAAAATGTCCGAACGAGAAAACCCGTGGGAAGGCCCGGAGTACGACCGGACGGTAGACGATCTATCGTCCGGGTTCGTGATCATGCCACGCAAACCGAGCCACTTGACCGAAATTCACTGCTCGACCTGTCGCGTCAAGGCCAATTGGGTCTAGCCCGCAATCCGATCTTGACGCCCGCGATTGGAAGGCCAGCTCCCGAGAAATCGGGAAACGACAAATAGCGCTACCACCGCGCCAGTCCGACGCGCTACGCGGCTTTCGCACCTAGGTTTTCAAACTGACCCACTACCTGTCGTCGGTTGCACAGCCAGCGGCTTGGGTCTAAATTGAGGATGGGTAAATCTACGCTGGGCGTAGTGTAGGCGAAGTATGGCCGTCGCGCCGAATGTTGCACCTGCGCTGGGAGTGAGCGCCACCGGTCCCGCCGGACGGGTGGGAAGCGGCAGCGCCTTCACCTCGGTCGATCGGGTCGAGGGCTCGTCGGGCACGCCGTTCACCAGCTTCAGCGGCCAGACGATCGGCAGCCAGTGGAGTCCGGCCAACGATCAAACCTCGGGCCAGAGCAACTCCAATCAGTCCGGCACGCAATCGGGGGCGGTCCGGCTCCAAACCACGCCGCTCGTCTGGCGCGCCGCGGCCGCGTTCGCCGCCAACGATTCCAACCAGTGGCAGAGCGCGAGCCAGGCGCCGGCCTTCCTCACCGACTTGCAGCGCGCGGTGGGCATCTACGAGTCCAACATGCGCATCACCTCGGGCTCGCTCACCAGCGTCGGCTCCGTCATCAACCGCTTCTCCTGATCGAATCGCGGCGGCGCGCCGGTCGCGCTTGGCGCGC
>JASHSH010000313.1 GCA_030040955.1 Rhodospirillales bacterium | reverse complement strand
CTTCACCAGCACCGGGTAGCCGATCTCGCGCGCCGCCGCCAGCGCGGCGGCCTCGGTGGTCACCGCGCCCTGCGAGCCGGGCACCAGCGGCAGGCCGACGCGGGCCGCGGTCTGGCGCGCCAGGATCTTGTCGCCCATCTCGCGGATATGCGCCGGGCTCGGGCCGATGAAGGCGATGTGATGCTCCTCGACGATCTGCGCGAAGTCGGCGTTCTCGGCGAGGAAGCCGTATCCGGGATGGATGGCGTCGGAGTTGGTGATGGTCGCGGCCGCGATGATCGCGGCCTTGTTGAGATAGGAATCGCGCGCCGGCGGCGGTCCGATGCAGACCGATTCGTCGGCCAGGCGCACATGCATCGCATCGTGATCCGCCGTCGAATGCACGGCGACCGTGCGGATGCCCATGTCGCGGCAGCAGCGCAGGATGCGCAGCGCGATCTCGCCGCGGTTGGCGATCAGTACCTTGCCGAACATCTTCCTCGCGGGGTCATCCGAGGATCACCAGGGGCTCGCCGAACTCGACCGGCTGGCCGTCGGTCACCACGATGCGGGTCACGCGCCCCGCGCGCGGTGCCCGGATCGGATTGAAGGTCTTCATCGCCTCGATGAGCAGCAGCGTGGCGCCCTCGCTCACCGCGTCGCCCACCGCGACGAAGGGCTGCGCGCCGGGCTCGGGACCGAGATAGGCCACGCCCACCATCGGCGAGGTGACGGCGCCCGGATGATCGGCCGGCGGCTCGGCCGCGGCCGTCGTCGCCGGCGCCGGCCGCGCGGGCTCGTGCGCCAGCTGAACGGGGGACGGGGCGGAGGCGTGGTTGCGCGCCACCCGCAGCCGCAAACCGCCGACCTCGTACTCGATCTCGCTGAGCTTGGTCTCCTCGAGCAGCGCCGCCAGCCGGCGCACCAGCTCGTCGTCGATCTGGGTCTTGGCGGCCATCGGCCGGGTCACGCCCTGGTGTCTTCGTCGGGAAGGACCAGGCGGCGCATGGCGTCGAGGCCGAGCAGATAGCCCTGCGGCCCGAACCCGCAGATCACGCCCTTGGCGATGAGCGAGACGTAGGAATGGTGCCGGAACTGCTCGCGCCGGAAGATGTTGGAGAGATGCACCTCGACCACCGGCAGGGTGACCGCGACCAGCGCGTCGTACAGCGCGACCGAAGTGTGGCCGAAGGCCGCGGGGTTGACCAGAATGCCCGCGGCGCGTTCGCGCGCCTCCTGGACCCAGGTCACCAGCTCGCCCTCGTGATTGCTCTGGCGGAAATCGATGGCTAGGCCGATCGCCTTTGCATGCGTCCGGCACGCCGACTCGATGTCGGCCAGCGTGGCCAGCCCGTAGATTTGCGGTTCCCGGCTGCCCAGGAGGTTGAGATTGGGTCCGTTGAGAACCAGGACGTTGGGCGTCGAGCGCTTCCCCGCGCGTCTTCGGCTTCCCTGCATGGCGCGGTTATACCACGGGCCTCGTCCCAACAAGCAACGAAAACCGGGCGGGGTCAGGCGCCCTCGGCGCCGCCAACCCCCCACATCTTGCGGATTTCGGCGCGATGCAGTGCCAGCCATTGCAATGCGATGACAGTGATCGCGTTCACCGCGCCGCCCGAGTCGACCAGCGCGATGGCCTCCTCCGCGGGCAGCGATAGCACGCGGATGTCCTCGCCCTCTTCGGCCAGTCCGTGGAGTCCGTCGAGCGCGTGTGAATCCACCCGGGCGCAAAACAGGCGCACGCTTTCGCTCGCGCCCCCGGGGCTGACCATGAAGTCGCCGATGCGATGCAGCGCGAGCGGCTTCACGCCGGCCTCCTCCTCGGTCTCGCGCGCCGCCACCCGCTCCGGCGTCTCGCCCGCCTCGACGATGCCGGCCACCGTCTCGATCAGCCAGGGATAGACGCCGGCGGCCATCGCGCCGGGGCGGAACTGCTCGACCAGCCCGACCCGGTCGCGCGCGGCGTCGTAGAGCAGCACCGCCGCCGCGTGGCCGCGCTCGAACACCTCGCGGTCGAGCGCGAGCTTGCCCTTGCCGTCGAAGCGGGGAATCCGCAGGCGATAGCGGTCGATGCGGAAAAAGCCCTGAAACACGGTCTGGCGCGCCAGCACCTCGATCTCCTCCGCCTTGGGCCGGGCGCGATCCATGGCCTAGGCGGCAAGAATGCCGACCAGCTCGGCGGCCAGCGCGGCGACTTCCTGCGCGGCGAGCCCCTCGGGCTCGGTCTCGCACACGCCGCGGCCGTCGATCATGCTGGTGGCGAAGGCGGCGCGGTTGCCCAGTCCCGCGGCGGCGAGCGGCAGCTTCTCGGCGGCGATGCGTTCGTGCGAGATCGCCACCATGCGTCCGCGCGCGGGGATGCGGTTGAGCACGAGCAGGGCGCGGCCGCGCTCCTGGCGCACCAGTTCGAGCGTCGCGCCGGTCGCCCACAGATCCATCGGGCTCGGCTGCACCGGAACGATCACGAGCTGCGCGGCGCGGCAGGCGACGCGCGCGTCGGTGTCGGCGTGCGGCGGCGTGTCCAGGATCAGATATTCATAGTCGCGGCGCAGCCGGTCGATCTCGGTCGCGAGCCTCCAGCCCTGTACCGCCAGCACCGTCGGCGGCGCGGTCTTGTCGGCGCGCGCCGACCACCAGGCCGAGAGCGAGCCCTGCGGATCGATGTCGAGCAACGCCACCTGGCGGCCCCGGCGCGCCCAGCAGATGCCGAGCTGCGCGACCAGGGTCGTCTTTCCGGCGCCGCCCTTGCGCTGCGCGACCGCGACCACCTTGGCCGCCATGCTCGCCCCCAAATGTTCCGCCGCGTGCCCCGCTCAAGCTGAACAAATCGATTCGGCTTGGCAAGCGGCGCCCTCGTCTCCGGCCTCATCCTTCGACTGGGCTCGGGATGAGGCCCCTTCAAAGAGACTCCTCATGCTGAGGAAGTCGCCGCGCTAGCGGCGACTGTCTCGAAGCATGAGGTCGGCTGACCGCCCTCGCCTTGACCCCAGCGCGGGCGCGGGCAACCATCCGCCCGGCGCGAGCGGAGGAAGCGACTGGCCGCGAAGACGCAGGATTCGCCAACGAAGGGCAAGCAGCCGACGCGGCTCACTCTGCCGCAGAGCCTGGCCGCGGCGCGCCAGCTGCTGCGCGCGGGCCGGGTCGAGGAATCGCGTCAGCTGGTCCAGGCGGCGATCAAGGCAGCCCCCGGCCATGCCGACGCGTATGCCGTCGCCGCCGCGATCGAGAGCGCGGCCAGCCGTCCCGATCTCGCTCTGCCGCTGCTCGAGCGCGCGGCCGCGATCGACGCATCGAATCCCGATCGCCATCGCGCGCTGGGCGGCGCGCTGCGCGCGCTGGGGCGCGAAGGCGAGGCGGCCGCGGCGTTCGACAAGGCGCTCGCGCTGCATGCCGGGCGTCCGCCCAGGATCGACGCCGCCGCCTTCAACCGCAAGAGCGCGACGCATCATCTCCAAGCGCGCCCGGTCAACCAGTCGCGCTTCCGGCGCAGCGAGCAACGCGACAAGCTGCTCGAATCCTGGATCGATCCGCGCGCCGGCACCGCCGACGATCTGGCGCTGTTCTATTTTCTCGCCGCGAACGTCGCGCGCACCCTGGCGAGCGGGGTCGGCGGAGCGCTGGCGGCGCTGGGAGTCGGGCGCGGCCACGCGGCGAAGGTGCTGCGCGGCACGGCGCCGGGCCGCATGCTCTATCTGTTCGACGAATTCGCCGACGCGACCGCGCTCGACGCGGTCAAGGCGATGGTGGGAGACGACGAGACCATCTATTGCGCCGGCGCGTTTCCCGACTCCGCGAAGCGGCTGCCGGCGGAGGCGCGCTTCGCCTTTGTCCATGTCGACCCGACCTCGGGCGCGCAGGCCGCGGCGGCGCTCGAATTCTTCCATCCTAGGCTCAATCCGCGCGGGCTGCTGGTGATCGGCTTCTATGCCGACGATTCGCGTCCCCTGATCGCGCAGGCGGTCGACGGATTTCTGGAAGGCAAGCCCGAATCGCTGCTGCTGTTGCCCGACAAATCGGGCAGCGCGGTGCTGGCGAAGGGGTAGGTGGCCCCATCCGTCCCTCCCGAAGCGGGGAGGGACGGGGTGGGGGAGGGGTCACGCCGTCGCGGGCTGCGCCTCGCGCGCCGCCCGCTTCACGGCGGCTTGCAATTTGTTGAACGCGCGGTTCTCGATCTGGCGGATGCGCTCGCGGCTGATGTGGTAGCGCGTGCCGAGCTCCTCGAGCGTGAGCGGATTCTCCCGCAGGCGCCGCTCGGTGAGGATGTCGAGCTCGCGCTCGTCGAGCACCTTCAGCCCCTCGGCCAGCCATTTGCCGCCGAGCCGCGATTCCTCGCGTTCGCCGAGCACCGCCTCCTGGTCGGGACGATCGTCGACCAGCAGGTCCTGGCGCTCGATGTCCACGTCGGCCGCCACCGGCACGTTCAGCGAGGCGTCGCGGCCCGAAAGCCGCTGGTCCATCTCCTGGACGGTCGCGGCGGTGGTGTCGAGCTCCTTGGCGATGCGCGCGGCGTCTTCGTCGTTCAGCGGGCCCGAGTCGAGGATGTCCAGCTTCGCCTTGGTCCGGCGCAGGTTGAAGAACAGCCGCTTATGCGCCGCCAGCGTGCCGAAGCGCACCATCGACCAGCTGTTCAGCACATATTCGTGCAGCGAGGCCTTGATCCACCACATCGCGTAGGTGGCGAGGCGGAAGCCGCGGTCGGGGTCGAACTTCTTCACCGCCCGCATCAGGCCGAGATTGCCCTCGCTGATGAGGTCGGCCACGGGAAGCCCGTAATGGCGGAAGCCGAGCGCCATCTTGGCGACCAGGCGCAGATGGCTGGTCACCAGCTGATGCGCCGCGGCCACGTCCTGGTGCTCCTGCCATCGCTTGGCGAGCACGAATTCCTCGTCGGCGGTCAGTACCGGGAAGCGGCGGATGTCGCGCAGATACTTCGCCAAGCCGCCATCGGCCCCGGAGGGGACGGGAAGAGTCATCGATGCATTGGTCATTGTCGTGGTCCCAGATTGCAGGTGAGAACGGATGCTTCCGAGCGCAAGCTCGGTCCGCGCGCTCTACCCGGGACGACTGATGGAACGGACGAACTTGGTCATGGTCATATCCTCCTAACGAGCAACATGACGGGCGCCCACCGTTTCGGTCGGGCGTCGGGCGAGCGGCCCCGAAGGCACCCCTCGCCAAGTGCCGCGACAATGCCATACCCGACTAAAAAAGTCAAGCATTTTCAGGTTTGGGGCTGGAACGGACCCGGATCGCATCTCCTTGAAATGGCCCGAATTCCGCCCGATCCCGGCCCCTGCGGGCTTCCATATTGGCGTCGTGCGGGACCAGCCCGGGCGATCCCGGCCGGCCGCCTCACGACGATAGGAGATGCATCCATGCGAAGCATCGCGATCGGCCTCTGCGCCGCGGCCTGCCTAGCCTTGGCGAGCTGCGGCACCACCCCCGTCGACCGCGGCGTCACCGGCGGCGCGATCGGCGCCACCGGCGGCGCGGTGATCGGCATCCTGGCCGGCGGACCCATCCTCGGCGCGGCGCTGCTCGGCGGCGCGGCCGGCGCGGTGGTCGGCGCCGTGAGCAGCCCGAGCGTCATCAATCTGGGTCCCGCGCCGACGGTCTTGCACAACAACAGCAACTAAGCGCGACGCGAAGCCCGGACCGGGGCGCCGAGCCGCGGCCCGGGCATCCGCTCATTCTCCCGCCGTCATGCCCGGGCCGGGCGAAGCCCGCGACCCGGGCATCCACCTAATTTCCGTCTCGAAGCATTCGTGGATGGCCGGGCCAAGCCCGGCCATGACGCAGGCAGCGGCGGCGCCGCCTCCGCTTGCGAATGCAACGCGATTGCCACTGCGCGCGCCTTCACGCTATCCTCGGCCCCGACCGAGATCCCCGGACGGGCCGCGCCCCGCGCCCGCTTGCACGGGACAGGCCCCGCCGACCAGGCCCGGGGATCGTCGAACCGGAAACGAGGAAACAATGAAAAATCCCCTGGATTCCCTGGGACAGACCATCGTCCTGGGTCTCGTTCTGACGGTCGTGGTCGTTCTCCTGATCCACGCGATCAGCGGCGTTTAGGGAGGGGGCCATGGAATTCGTCAGCCACGACTGGTGGGCGTTCTTCTTCCGCTGGCTGCACATCATCAGCGGCATCATGTGGATCGGCCACCTCTGGTACTTCAACTTCACGCAGACCCCGACGATGCCGAAGATACCGGCCGAGCTGAAGCCGGGGGTGAGCAAATACATCCTGCCCGAGGCGCTGTTCTGGTTCCGCTGGGGCGCCATGGCGACCATCATCACCGGCCTGATCGAGGCCTGGTTCCAGGGCGAGCTCTGGCAGGCGATCCGCCTCGGCATCGGCGATCACAGCGCGCATTTCACCGCCATCGGCTTCGGCATGTGGCTGGGCGCGATCATGTGGGCGAACGTGTGGGGCATCATCTGGCCCAACCAGAAGAAGAACATGGGCCTCGTGCAGGTGACCGACGACGAGAAAAAGAAGGCCGCGCGCATCGCGGGCCTCGCCTCGCGCGTCAACACGCTGCTCTCGATCCCCATGCTCTATTGCATGGCCTCGGTGCACGTGTACTGAGACGTTCGATATCGAGCGCGAAAGGGGGCCCGCTGGCCCCCTTTCTTTTTCTGGCGACCGACGATTCACCGATGCCCCCACCCCATCGACGTGTACGTCGATCCTCCCCGCGCAAGCGGGGGAGGGGTTCATCCTTGCGTGCACATCCCCTCCCCCTTGCGGGGAGGGACAGGGTGGGGGTCGACGAAGACTTCCGCTGCTCCCGCCTACACCGGCAAGATCAGCGCGGCGGCGACGCGGCGATCCTCGTTGGTGAGCACATTATAGGTGCGGCACGCGGCGCCGGTGTCCATGCCGTCGATCATGATCCCCGCCTGGCGGAAATGCGCCCGCAGGCTCGCGAGCAGCGGCAGCATGCGCAGGCCGGTGCCGATCAGCAAAATCTCGACCTTGGGTTGGAACCCGGTCACCGCGGCGAGGCTTTCGGCCGTCGCCGTCTCGATGCCCGCGACCTCCCAGGCGAAGGTCGCCTGCGGCAGCACGATCACCGAGCCCGCGTGGCGGACGCCCGAGATGCGGAAGCCCTGGCCGCCATAGGCCTGGATGAATTGCCGGCCCCCGGGATTCTGGGGCTCGAGTTCCATGGCCCTGCCGGGCGCGCCGCGCCCGCTAGCCCCGCGCCCCGGCCGGCTTGGCCGGCGCCGCCTCGCCCTTGGCGAAATGGGCGCGCGTGGCGCCGAGCCACATCACGATCGGGCTCGACACCAGCACCGAGGAGTAGATGCCGAACAGGATGCCCACGGTCAGCGCGAGCGCGAAATAATGCAGGGTCTCGCCGCCGAACAGCAGCATCGAGACCACCACTATCTCGGTGCAGCCATGCGTGATGATGGTGCGCGACATGGTCGCGGTGATCGCGTTGTTGATGATCTCGGCCACGCTCGCCTTCTTGAACTTGCGGAAATTCTCGCGGATTCGGTCGAACACCACCACCGACTCGTTGACCGAATAGCCGAGCACCGACAGCACCGCGGCCAGCACGGTGAGCGAGAACTCCCAGCGGAAGAAGGCGAAGAAGCCGAGGATGATCACGATGTCGTGCAGGTTCGCGATGATCGCGGCGAGCGCGAACCGCCATTCGAAGCGGAACGCGAGATAGGCCATGATGCCGATGCAGACGAGGAGGAGCGCGATCGACCCGTCGGTCACCAGCTCCTTGCCGACCTGCGGGCCGATGAACTCCACCCGGCGCAGCTCGACCTGCGGCCGCGCCGCGCGCAGTGCGGTCAGCACCTTCTCCGACATCTGCCCGCTGGTGATGCCCTCGACCAGCGGCATGCGGATGATCAGGTCCGAGGCGGTGCCGAAATTCTGCACCTGCGACTTGGCCAGCGACGCCTTCTCCAGCGCCGCCTGCGCCGCGGCCGGATCGGCGGCGTCGGGGTAGTGCACCTCGATCACCGTGCCGCCGGTGAACTC
>JASHSH010000312.1 GCA_030040955.1 Rhodospirillales bacterium | reverse complement strand
CCAGGTCTCGAACTCGACATTCGTATTCTGCGGATTGCCGGCGGGCGCGGTGACCTGGACGAAGGTCTCCCAGGCCAGCATGTCCGGATTTTGTCCCCAGGGCAGCGGAACGGTCTGCGCCATGGCCGCGCCCGCCCAGATCAGCGCGCCGGCCGCCACGCAACAGGCAAATCTGCGTCTCGCAAACATGGTACCCTCCCCGTAGAGTGCACCACCGATAATTGCATCAAAGATGCCGCTTGGGAAGCGCCGTGGCGGTGCCGGCGTGTCGGCACCAACCCATTGCCGTCGTGTGTAGGTTCAATGAATGAATTGGGAAATTTCGGCGGCGCGTGACGCGCGGACCCCTAGCCGATGCCGCACGCTTGGCGTGTGGTAGGACTCGCGCGTCGTTCAGCCGTTCTCACCGAGGACCGCGCCGGCGAGATAGAGCGAGCCGCAGATCAGCACCCGCGCCGATCCGGGCGTCGCGGCCGTGATGAGGTCGCGCAGCGCCGCGTCGACTGAGGCGGCCGCCCGAGCATCCAGCCCGGCGCGACGCGCGACGGCGGCCAGCGACTCGGCCGGACTGGCATGCGTCTCGCCGGAAATCGTCACCGCGCGCAGATGGCGCACCCGCCCGGCTAGCGGGGCAAGAAAGCCGGCCGCGTCCTTGGTGTCGAGCATGCCGACGACGAGGTCGAGCGGCATCGGCCAAGCCGCGTCCCAGTCGTCCGCCACTTTCGCCAGGGCCGCGGCCGCGGCGGGATTGTGCGCCCCGTCGAGCCACAATTCCCAGCCCGGCGGCAACGAATCCGCGAGCGGCCCGCGGTTCAGGCGCTGCATCCGCGCTGGCCATTCGGCGCCGCGCAGGCCGGCCGCGATCGCGGCAACCTCGATCGGGCGCGGCAACGCGCCGCGTGCATTCAGTTCGCGCGCGGCGACCGCCGCCAGTCCGGCATTGTGGATCTGGTGCGCGCCGCCGAGGGCGGGGCGCGGCAGATCGAGCGCGGTGGCGCCGACACGAACCCGCATGCCGTCGCCCGCGGGCTCGGCCGACCAGTCGCGGCCTTCGAGCAGCACGGGCGCGGCCAGGGCCTTCGCGCGCGCTTCGATGACCCCCAACGCCTCCGGCGCCTGCGCCGCGGCGACGCAAGCCACGCCCGGCTTGAGGATACCGGCCTTGGCCTTGGCGATCTTGGCCAGCGTGTCGCCGAGATAGGCCATGTGGTCGAAGGCGACGGTGGTGATCAGCGTGAGCGCGGGCCTCTCGATCACGTTCGTCGAATCGAACTCGCCGCCCATGCCGGTCTCGATCAGGCAGAGATCGGCCGGATGGCGGGAGAAGGCGAGGAAGGCGGCGGCGTTGGTGATCTCGAAGAAGGTGATCGGCTTGCCGGCATTGACGCGCTCGCACTCCTCGAGCAGATCTGCCAGCTCTTCGTCCTCGATCAGCCGGCCGGCGATCCGGATGCGCTCGTTGAACCGCACCAGATGCGGCGAGGTGTAGACATGCGCGCGCATGCCCGCGGCCTCGGCCATGGCGCGCAGATAGGCGAGCGTCGAGCCCTTGCCGTTGGTACCGGCGATGTGGGCGACGGGCGGCAGCGCGAGCTCGGGATGGCCGAGATCGGCCAGCAGCCGGGCGATCCGGTCCAGCGCGAGGTCGATCAGCTTGGGATGCAGCGCGGCGAGGCGCTTGAGGATCGCCTCAATGTCCCGGTTCGGCATCGGCGGCGCCGGTTTGCGGCACGAGCGACAGCACCTCGCCGGCCGGGCCGCGGTGGCGCAGGATGCCGAGGATGCGCGCCAGCGTGTCGCGCAGCTGGGCGCGCGGCACCACCATGTCGACCATGCCGTGCTCGAGCAGGTATTCGGCGCGCTGGAACCCGTCGGGCAGCTTCTCGCGGATCGTGGTCTCGATCACCCGCGTGCCGGCGAAGCCGATCTGCGCGCCCGGCTCGGCGATGTGGATGTCGCCCAGCATGGCGAACGAGGCGGAGACGCCGCCGGTGGTCGGGTCGGTGAGCAGCACGACATAGGGGAGCCGGCGCTCCTTCACCTTGTCGACCGCCACCGTGGTGCGCGCGAGCTGCATCAGCGACAGCACGCCCTCCTGCATGCGCGCGCCGCCCGAGGCCGGCACCACGATCAGCGCGGCCTCCTGGAGCACGGCCAGCTCGGCCGCGGCGATCAGCCCGTCGCCGACCGCCATGCCCATCGACCCGCCCATGAAATCGAAGTCGAACACCGCGACCACCGCGGCCACGCCGCCGATGCGACCATGCGCGACGATCAGCGCGTCCTGCTCGCCGCTCTTCGCCTGCGCTTCCTTGAGGCGGTCGGTGTAGCGCTTCGAATCGCGGAAGCGCAGCGGGTCGACCGGCGTCTTCGGCAGTTCGATGCGCTGGTGCTTGCCCTCGTCGAACAGCATGGCGAGCCGATTCTTCGCCGGCAGGCGCAGATGATGGCCGCAATGCGGGCAGACATAGAGCGACTTCTCGAGGTCGCGGCGATAGATCATGTTGCCGCATTGCGGGCACTTGTCCCACAGATTCTCGGGAACCTCGCGCGGCCGCACCAGGCTCTGGATCTTGGGGCGGACGAAATTGGTGAGCCAGCTCACGCGCGCACCTTCGCCTGCGCGCGCAAGGGCCGCGCGAGGGCGGAGACGAAGTCGAGCACCGAGGCGGCGAGCCGGTCGCGGTCCGCGCTTTCCGGTCCCCATTTCAGGCCCGCCTCGATCCGGTTGACGATCGCCGAGCCGACCACGGCCGCGTCCGCCAATCGGCCGATGCGCGCGGCCTGCTCCGGGGTCTTGATGCCGAAGCCGACGGCGATCGGCAGCCTGGTGTGGCGGCGCAGCCGCGCCACTGCCGCCTCCACCGCCTCCAGGCTCGCCGAGGCGGTGCCGGTGATGCCGGCGATGGAGACGTGGTAGACGAAGCCCGACGCGCCGGCGAGCACGGTCGGCAGGCGCGCATCGTCGGTGGTCGGCGCGGTCAGCACGATGAAGTCGATGCCGGCGGCGCGCGCCGGCACCGCCAGCTCGTCGCGCTCCTCGGGCGGCAGGTCGACGATGATCAGCCCGTCCACGCCCGCATCCCGCGCCGCGGCGCAGAAGGCTTCGGCGCCCATGCTGTAGATCGGGTTGTAGTAGCCCATCAGCACCACCGGCGTGCGCGCATCGCGTTCGCGGAAGCGCCGCGCCATGGCCAGCGTGGTGCGCAGGCTCGCGCCCGATTTCAACGCGCGCAGGCTCGCCGCCTGGACCGCGGGACCGTCGGCCATCGGATCGGTGAACGGCATGCCCAGCTCGACCAGGTCGGCGCCCGCCTCGGGCAGCCCGTCGAGGATCGCCTGGCCGGTGGCGAGGTCGGGATCGCCGGCGGTGACGAAGGTCACCAGCCCGGGCCGCCCGGCGCGCCGCAGCTCGGCGAAGCGCGCCTCGATGCGGCTCACGCCGCCCGGCCCTTGGCGCGGGCCTGCTCGCGCGCCATCACGGAGGCGAGATCCTTGTCGCCGCGGCCCGAGAGCCCGACCACCATCACATGCTCGCGGGGCAGGCCGGGCGCGATGCGCAGCGCGTGCGCGATCGCGTGCGCGGACTCGAGCGCGGGAATGATGCCCTCGAGGCGGGTGGTGAGCAGGAACGCCGCCACCGCCTCGTCGTCGGTCGCCGAGACATAGTCGACCCGGCCGACATCGCGCAGCCAGGAATGCTCGGGCCCGATACCGGGATAATCGAGCCCGGCCGAGATCGAATGCGCCTCCTCGATCTGCCCGTCCGCGGTTTGCAGGAGATAGGTGCGATTGCCGTGCAGCACCCCCGGACGTCCGCCGGTGAGCGAGGCCGCGTGCTTGCCGGTCTCGATCCCGTGCCCGGCGGCCTCGACGCCGATCAGGCGCACCTCGGCATCGTCGAGGAACGGGTGAAACAGGCCGATCGCGTTCGACCCGCCGCCGATGCAGGCGACCAGCGAATCGGGCAGACGGCCCTCGGCCGCCGCCACCTGCGCGCGCGTCTCCTCGCCGATCACGCACTGGAAATCGCGCACCATCGCCGGATAGGGATGCGGGCCGGCGGCGGTGCCGATCATGTAATAGGTGGTGGCGACGTTGGCGACCCAGTCGCGCAACGCGTCGTTCATCGCGTCCTTGAGCGTGGCCGAGCCCGAGGTGACCGGGCGCAGCTCGGCGCCGAGCAGCTGCATGCGCGCGACGTTCGGCGCCTGGCGCTCGATGTCGACCTCGCCCATGTAGATCACGCAGTCCAGCCCGAACAGCGCGCAGACGGTGGCCGCCGCCACCCCATGCTGGCCCGCCCCGGTCTCCGCCAGGATGCGCTTCTTGCCCATGCGCCGGGCGAGCAGCGCCTGGCCCATGCAGTTGTTCACCTTGTGCGCGCCGGTGTGGTTGAGATCCTCGCGCTTGAGATAGATGCGTGCGCCGCCGCAATGCTCGGTGAGCCTGCGCGCGAAATAGAGCGGGCTGGGGCGGCCGACATAGTCCTTGAGATAGACGCCGAGTTCGCGGGCGAATTCGGGATCGGCCTTGGCTTCGGCATAGGCGCGCTCGACCGACAGGATGAGCGGCATCAGCGTCTCGGCGACATAGCGTCCGCCATAGGCGCCGAAATGGCCGCGCTCGTCCGGCCCGGAACGCAATGAGTTCGCAGTCCGCATGCTCTCCGCCGATCCCCGCAGGCGGACGCTCATAGCGCACAACGGGGCCGAGGGGCAAGGAGGGGCGCGGGTCGCCTGACCCTTCGACAAGCTCGGGGCGAGGACTCCTGGCAAGCAATTCCCCGGCTGGATTGTGCCGGCCCAGCGCTTACACTGCATCCATGAGCAGCCCCGCCCAGGCGGTGATCGCCTTCTTCGGCCAGAATTTCGACACCTCCGGCTCGCTGGTCGGCCGCCAAGCGGCCTCCGCCGGTTTCCTGCGCGCCTATCTGCGCCATGGCGGCGCGGACCACTATTCCTGCCTCACCACCCAGACGAGCGAGATCGACGGCTTCCGCGCCTTCTGCGCCGCGCACGCGCCCGCCGGCAGGCGGGCCGAGGGGATTCTTCCGCCCGACATGCCGCGCCTCGCCGCCGTCGGCACGCTGTTCCGCCCCGGCCCCGATCTTGGCTATTTCGCCTGGCTGCGGCGCAGCCTCGGCCAGCGCGCCTTCTCGATCTGCGGGGTGAACCACACCCTGTCCGACGACCTCGCGGTGCAGAGCTTCGGCCGGCTGCTGACGGGTCCGCTGCAAAGCTGGGACGCGCTGGTCTGCGCGAGCACGTCGAGCCGCGACGCGATCCTGCGCGTGCTCGACGAATATTCCGCCTATTTCGCGCAGCGCACCGGGGCCGAGCTGCGCAGCGAGGTGCGGCTGCCAATCATCCCGCTCGGCGTGGATTGCGACGAGTTCTCCCCGCCCGAGGGCGCGGCAGCGGCGCGCGCGACCGAGCGCGCCCGCCTGGGCATCGGCGCCGAGGAGTTCGTGCTGCTCTATGTCGGCCGGCTCAACCACCTGGAGAAGGCGAATCCGCTCGCCATGTATCTCGCGGCCGAGCAGGCGGCGTTGCGCACGGGACGGAAGCTGCGCCTGATCCAGGCGGGCTGGTTCGCCAGCGAGGCGACCGAGCAGGCGTTCCGCCAGGGCGCGCAGGTGCTCGCGCCCTCGATCGCGCATCTGTTCCTCGACGGGCGCCTGGCCGAGAACCGCCGCGTCTGGTTTGCCGCCGACGCGTTCATATCGCTGGTCGACAATTTCCAGGAAAGCTTCGGCCTCACGCCGATCGAAGCGATGGCCGCCGGACTGCCCGTGGTGGTGAGCGACTGGGACGGCTACCGCGACACCGTGCGCGACGGGATCGACGGGTTCCGCATCGCCACCGCGACGCTGCCGCCCGGCTTGGGCGAGGCGATCGCGTTCCTCTATGCCGCCGGCTATGGCGGGCATGCGGGCCTGGTGGGGGTGGCGAGCCAGAGCACGTCGGTGCATCCCGCGCTCGCCGCCAACGCGATCGTCAAGCTGATCGAGGACGAGGCGTTGCGCGCGCGCATGGGCGAGGCCGGGCGTGCCCGCGCGCGGGAGACCTACGACTGGCCGATCATCGTGCGCGCGCACCAGGCGCTGTGGGCGGAACTCGCCGAGTTGCGCCGCTCCGCCCCCGAGGTCGCGCCGCCGCAGCCGGGCCGCGCGACCCGGCCGCTCGCCATGGACCCGTTCGCCCTGTTCCGCGATTTCGCCACGCTCGCACTCGGCGCGCAGGTGCGGCTATCGCTCACGCCCGGGGTGGATGCGCGGATCGCTCAGGGCATGGCGCGGCTCGCGCTCGCGGCGCCGTTGCGCGGATTTCTGCTCGACGATGCCGGCATCGCGCGGCTGGTCGAGCATCTGGCGAAGGGTCCGGCCGAGCTGCATGCGCTGGTCGAGCCGTTCGACGCGAGCCTCCGACAGCCGGCCTGGTTCACCCTGGGTTGGCTGGCGAAATGCGGGCTGGTGAACTGGGGATAGGGGCGGTCGGCCCTCATGGTTCGAGTCGGACCGCTGCGCGGTCCCCTCACCATGAGGGCGTTCAGAAGTCCTCACCCTGAGCTTGTCGAAGGGTGAGGTGGCGCCTACCCGCCCTTCGCGGCGCGGATGAAGCGCTTGATCTTCGCCGGGTCCTTCACGCCCGGCGCGCGCTCCACGCCCGAGGACACGTCGACCGCGCGCGCGCCCGATGCGCGGATCGCCGCGCGCACGTTGCGCGCATTCAGCCCGCCCGCGAGCATCCAGGGGATCGGCCATTTGCGCCCGGCCATCAGCGACCAGTCGAAGGCGAGGGCGAGCCCGCCGGGCCTGTCGGCGCCCTTCGGCGGCTTGGCGTCGAACAGGAGGCGGTCGGCGGTCTCGGCAAAGGCGAGCGCATTGTCGAGATCGCGCGCCGCGCCCACGCCCATCGCCTTCATCACGGGCACACCCCAGTCGCGGCGGATGCGCTCGATGCGCGCGGGCGTCTCGTTCCCGTGCACCTGAAGCAGATCTAGGCGGACTCGCGTGAGCACGCGTTCAAGCAAGGCGTCGGTCGGGTCGACCAACAGGCCGACGCGGCGGATGCGCGCCGGCACGGGCGCGAGCAGCTCGGCGGCGCGCTCCGGCGTGACAACGCGCGGGCTCTTGGGAAAGAACACCACGCCGACGAAATCGGCTCCGCCCTCCACCGCGGCCATCACCGCGCGCGGATCGTTGAGGCCGCAGATCTTCACCTGCATGCGAGCGCTCATCGGGCGGAAATCCCGGCCAGGATCGCGCGCGCGGCGGCGAGCGGCGCGGGCGCGCCGGTGATCGGCCGGCCGATCACCAATATGTCGGCCCCGGCGGCGAGCGCCTCGGCCGGGGTCATCACCCGGCGCTGGTCGTCCGCCTCGGCGCCCGCGGGCCGGATGCCGGGCACCACGAGGCGAAACCCGGCTCCGCATTGGCGGCGCAAAACAGCGACTTCGTGGGCCGAGCAGACCGCCCCGTCCAGTCCCGAATCCTGGGCCAGCGCGGCGAGACGGCGCGCAGTGTCGGCGACGCCGGCGGCGAAGCCGAGTTCGCCCATCGCGTCCTCGTCGAGACTGGTGAGCACGGTGACCGCCAGCAGCAGCGGCCGGGCCGAGCCAGCCTCGGCGGCGGCCGCGGCCGCCTGGCGCAGCATCTCCCGCCCGCCCGAGGCGTGCAGGGTGAGCATCGCGATGCCGAGCGGCAGCGTGGCGCGAACCGCGCCGGCCACCGTGTTGGGGATGTCGTGCAGCTTGAGATCCAGGAACACGGGCAGCGCACTCGCCACTTCGCGCACGCCGGCGGGGCCGTTGGCGGCGAAGAATTCGAGCCCGAGCTTGATCCCGCCGACCGCGCCGGCGAGCGAGCGGGCGAGCGCCGCGGCCTCCTGGACACGCGGCGTGTCCAGCGCGCAAAAGACCGGATTTTGGGTCATTTCCGCGCGGCGGGCGGCGCGGACGGGGGCGCGATGGCGGGCAGGGCTGGCGTGCGCAGATTCGCCACCGCGCGCTCGAGCTCGGCCGCGCGGCGGGCCTGGCTGCGCGCCTCCCAGCGGGCGCGGATCGTGCCGGCGCCGCCGAGCAGCGTGCCCAGGATCAGCCCGACCACCAGCGGCGCGAGCACGACGAGATACAGCGGCGCGGTCAGCGCCCGGTCGAGCGGCCACAGGCCCACGGTGGCCGCCTGGCGGTTGGATATCGCGAACACGACGATCACCGCGGCCAGCGGCAGGCCGACCAGCCAGGACAGGAAGCGCATCAATTCGGATCCCCGGCCGGGGCCTAGGCGTTCAGCCGCTCGCGGAGCTGCTTGCCGGTGCGGAAGAAGGGCACCGCCTTGGCCGCCACCGCGACCGAAGTGCCGGTGCGCGGATTGCGCCCCACCCGGGCGTCGCGCCGCTTGACCGAGAAGGCGCCGAAGCCGCGCAGCTCCACCCGGTCGCCGCGCCCCAGCGCGGCGGCGATCTCGTCGAAGATGGTGGTGACGATGCGCTCGACGTCGCGCTGGTAGAGATGCGGATTGAGCTCCGCCAGGCGGGCGATGAGTTCGGACTTGGTCATGGCGGCGCGGACTCCGGCACCCATCCGGCGGACGGGATCGACCCCAGGAGCCTGCCAAAGCGGGGCCGGACCGTCAAGATAAGCCTTTCGGATACATGGATTTTTCGGGAGAGGGGTGCGCGGCGTTCGGGCCGGTTGAGCCTTCGGCACGCATGTCCCATGATTGGCGCCGACATCGGGGAGCGGGGGGCGTCCATGGCTCGACCTCATTCGCCAAGGGGAAGGGTGTGCGCCGTGTTGCTCGCGGCCATATGGGCCGCGCTGGGCGGCACACAGGCGGCATGGCCGGCGGAGCCAGTCTTTCTCGCCCAACCGACCTCCGGCTCGCTGTTCAATGCGCTCTACCGGCCGGACGGAGCGGGACCGTTTCCGGCGATGGTCGTGCTGCATACCTGCGGCGGACTTGCGCAGCACGAGCTGGACTGGGGAAACAGGCTCAAATCCTGGGGATATGTCGCGGCGGTCGTCGACAGCTTCCGGCCGCGCGGCGAGAAGTTCATCTGCGGAAACTGGCGGGTGACCGTCGATCAGATGGCGTCGGACGCGTTCGCCGCGCTCGATCGGCTGCGCGCGATGCCGTTCGTCGATCCGGACAAGATCGGCGTGATCGGCTTTTCCTACGGCGCGGCGGCGGCCGTCCGCCTGACCAGCCGGGGCTACGATCAGGCGCATCATCCAGACAAGTCCAACTTCCGGGCCGCGGTGGCGTATTACGTGCGCTGCACGGTGGGCCAGGACGGTGCGCCCGAACGCGACGACAATCTGCGCGACGACCTCGTCACGCCCTTGCAGCTCGTTCTCGGCGAGAAGGACACCGACACGCCGATTGCCACCTGCACCGACAAGGCGACGCAGCTCGTGCAGACGGGCAAGCCGGTAGAGACCCGCGTCATTCCGGGCGCCACGCACGCCTTCGACAATCCGGCGAATTCGGGCAAGGGGTTCAGCCCGCGGCCGGGCGTGCTCTATCTCTACAATGCCGAAGCGGCGAACCAGGCGGCGGCGCTGACGCGCACTTTCCTCGCCCAGGCCTTGGGCGGGAAGCCGTAGGCCGGCTCGTTCCAAACTATCGCGGGCGCCGCACTCGGCGCGATCACTTCTTGGCGGTCATCTTGGCCGCCAATTCGGCCGCCCGGAACAGGTCGAGCCGGGAATAGACGCCGAACTCGGTCCCATCGTCGAGGAACCCGCCGTCCGGCCCTTCGGTCTCGGTCAGGATCGCGTTGGCCTGCGGGGGCGAAAGTCCGTCGAAGGCAGCGGTGAGCAGGTTCGCGGCCTCGGGCGCCAGCTTGGCCACGTCTTCCTTCTTGTCCTCGAACACGCGCGGCAGCCCATAGGTCTGGGTGGCCTCGTAGAAGGTCCGGTCCTTGGCCCAGTCGGCGAAGCGGCTTTGGTCCTCGCGCGCGCAGACTTCGATCTTGGCCCCGCAGCCGGCTTCCAGCGCCGCGGTCAGGTCCGCCTTGGCCTGCTTCAGCAGCGCCACGAATTCCGCAGATGCCAGCAGGTGCGCGATGTCGCGCGTCGCCAGCGTGCGTCCACCGAGCACGTCCATCGTGTAATGCGCGCCCAGGATGATGCGGTCGTTGCCGTACTCGGCCGCGCGCGCGATCATCTGGGAATAGCGCTCGGGCACCAGCAAGGCGAGCAGCAGCGCGCCGGTATAGGCATAGGCAGTGTGGCCGCTGGGGAAGGCCGGGCTGTCGAGCAGCTTCTGGGTCGGCCCGTGCAGATAGGCGTCGCTGCGCGACCACACCCCGAAATAATCCTTGCCCTCGAAGAACAGCATGCGGCCGAGCGTCTGGAACGGCCGCGGATCGCCGTACTTGTCCGCGCCCGGCGTGCCGCCCGGCACCTTGTAGACCGTGCCGTAGGAATCCGGCTTGCCCTTCGCGTCGTCCATGATCTTGCGCGCGTCGTCCGAAATCGGGTCCTTCCCGTTCGTGGTCAGGTTGGCGAAGAAGAATTTGCCCGAGGTGGCGTCCGATGCGGTCACCCCGGCCGCGGCAAGCAGGTCGCCCACCGATTTCGTCGGCGGCGTGCAAGGCGGCGGGTTCGACTCCGCATCCTTGGCCGGCGGGCAATTGCTGAGCGCGGCATAGGCATCCGCGAGCTTGGTGCCCAAGCCTTGGGCCAGATCGACATCCGCCCCGGTGGCGATGTAGGCATCGCGCAGCGCCTGCTGCTGCTGGGCGCGGAACGGCAGCAGCAGGGGCTGATGCGCCTCGCCATGCTGGATCGCGCCGGTGATCGCGAAGTTGCGTTCGAGCGCGGCCGTTCCCTCCGGCGTGCTCGGCAATGTGGCGAAGGCAATGAGTCCGCGCAGCGCGTCGAGATTGCCAGAGGACTGCGCGCTTGCCCGGGTCGCGGCCGGCGCGAGCAGCGCGAGGACGGCGAGCGCGCGGACGAGGGTCCTGATGCGCATGGCGGGTGCTCCGGAAGGTTGCGAGGCGGCCGGATGGTAGCCCCGCCGGCGCGCATTGCCCATGACACTACCGCGACAAGGGCGCTTGCTGGGCCCGCGGCCGGATGTTGAACAGGACCAGG
>JASHSH010000311.1 GCA_030040955.1 Rhodospirillales bacterium | reverse complement strand
CGCGCAGCTGACTGGGCGGCATCTCGCCGAGCCCCTTGAAGCGGCTGACCTCGACATTCCTGCCGGCGAAGTCGGTCTCCATCAGGCGCGCCTTGTGCGCGTCGTCGCGCGCATAGGCGACGAGCGGGCCGGCGGCGAGGCGGTAGAGCGGCGGGCAGGCGAGGAACAGATGCCCGTTCTCGATCAGCGCCGGCATCTCCTGATAGAAGAACGTCATCAGCAGCGCCGCGATATGCGCGCCGTCGACATCGGCGTCGGTCATGACGATGACCTTCGCGTAGCGCAGCTTGTCGTCGTCGTAGGATTCGCGCAGCCCGCAGCCCAGCGCCTCGACCAAGTCGCGCACCTCCTGGTTGGCGCGCATCTTCTCCGGCGTCGCATTGGCGACGTTGAGGATCTTGCCCTTCAGCGGCAGCACCGCCTGAAGATCGCGGTCGCGGCCCTGCTTGGCCGAGCCGCCGGCCGAATCGCCCTCGACCAGGAATATCTCGTTGCCGTCGGCGCGCGGACGCGTGCAGTCGGCGAGCTTGCCGGGCAGGCGCAGGCGCCGTCCCGACTTGCGGATCTGCTCCTTCTCCAGCTTGCGCCGGGCGCGCTCCTCGGCCCGCTCGATGATGCGCCCGAGCAGGGCCTTGGAAGACTCCGGATCGGCCGACAGCCAGTGATCGAAATGATCCTTGACCGAATTCTCGACCAGGCGTACCGCCTCGGGCGAAGCCAGCCGCTCCTTGGTCTGGCCCTGGAACTGGGGCTGGCGGATGAATAGCGACAGCATCACCGCGGCGCCGTTCATCACATCTTCGGCGCCGCATTGCGCGGCGCGGCGGTTGCCGACCATTTCGCCGTACTGGCGCAGGCCCCGCACCAGCGCGTTGCGCAGGCCGAGCTCGTGCGAGCCGCCCTCCGCGGTGGCGATCGTATTGCAGTAGGAGTTGCAGAACCCGTCCTCGTCCCCCGGCCAGGCGATCGCCCATTCCGCCTGGCCCTGGCCGTCGGCGAACTCGGCCGCGCCGACGAAGGTCCGGCCGGCGATGACGGCGCGGTCGGCCAGCGAGGCGGCGAGAAAGTCGGCGAGCCCGCCGGGGAAGCGCAGCACCTCGCTTGCGGGCGGCGCGTCGTCTCCGTGCAGCAGCTTGGCGTCGCAGGACCAGCGGATTTCGACGCCGCGGAACAGATAGGCCTTGGAGCGCGCGAGCCGGTAGAGCGCGGCGGGGCGGAACTGGGCGCGCGCGCCGAAAATCTTCGGGTCGGGATGGAAACTCACCGAGGTCCCGCGCCGGTTGCTGACCGCGCCGGCCTTGACCAGCTTGGTGGTCGGCTCGCCGCGGCTGTAGCTCTGCGTCCACAGAACGCGGTCGCGCGCCACCTCGACGGTGAGCCGGTCGGAGAGCGCGTTCACCACCGAAATGCCGACCCCGTGGAGCCCGCCCGACATGCGATACGAATCGCCGCCGAACTTGCCGCCCGAATGCAGCATGGTGAAGATCACCTCGAGCGCCGACTTCTTCGGAAATCGCGGGTGCGGATCGACCGGGATGCCGCGGCCATTGTCGCGCACGATCGCGGTGCCGTCGGCCTGAAGCTCCAGCTCGATCCAGGTGGCATGGCCGGCCACCGCCTCGTCCATCGCGTTGTCGAGCACCTCGGCGACGAGGTGGTGCAGCGCCTTGTCGTCGGTGCCGCCGATATACATGCCCGGACGGCGGCGCACCGGCTCGAGGCCTTCAAGCACCTCGATGTCCTTGGCGGAGTAGTCCGCGCCCTTCGGCGAGAGCTGTTGGAACAGATCGGCCATGGCGGCATTATAGAAGCGGCCCATCGGCGGCGGCAAGCTTCAGTGGGTTGGGGCAGGGAGCACCACAAGATGTTGCGTATGCGAAGATGAGCGAAGCGGAGCCGAGCAGCGCGCCGACCATTCGCACGGTCGCCATGCCGGCCGATCTCAACCCGGCGGGAGACGTGTTCGGCGGCTGGCTGGTCTCGCAGATGGACCTGGCCGGCGGCATCGCCGCCGCGCTGCGCGCCGAGGGGCGTACGGTCACCGTGGCGATCGACGCGATGACCTTCCACCGCCCGCTGCATCTGGGCGACGTGCTTTCCTGCTATGCCGAGCTGCTGCGAGTTGGCCGCACCTCGCTCACCTACCGCATCGAGGCCTGGTCGCGTCGGCGCGCTGGCGGCGAAAGCGTGAAGATCACCGAGGGCCGCTTCACCTATGTCGCGGTCGGCCCCGACGGAAAGCCGCGCCCGGTGCCGAATCCGCCGGCGTGAGGTGGCGGCAATGTGGGGCCAACTCTGCGACAAACAAACGGGAATCGCACTCGCCGCTTGCCGAATTGTATCCTGTAAGATACAAGCAAGGAATTGATCGAAGTCCGGCAGACGGAGGTCTTCGCCCGCTGGATCATCCGGCTGCGCGACGACCGGGCGAGGATGCGAATCGAGGCGCGTGTTCGCCGCCTGCAACTCGGCAATCCCGGCGACACAAGGCACGTGGGCGAAGGGGTGCGTGAGTTGCGCGTCGATTACGGGCCGGGCTATCGGGTCTATTTCGTTCGCCGCGGCCCGGAGCTGGTGGTGCTGCTGGCCGGCGGCGACAAGTGCTCGCAGGACAGGGACATTCGAACGGCGATCGATCTGGCCCGCGATTTGGAGGAGTAGTGGATGGGTGCGACCAAGACCAGGCCGTGGGACATCGTGGACAGCCTGAATAGCGAGGCCCGCATCGCCGCCTATCTGGAAGCGGCGCTGGAAGATGGCGATGCCACCCTGGTGGCCGCGGCGCTCGGCGACATCGCGCGCGCGAAGGGCATGAGCGGAATCGCCCGCCGCGCTGGACTCGGCCGCGAGAGCCTCTACAAGGCGCTTTCGCCCGGCGGCAATCCGGAATTCGCGACCGTGCTGAAGGTGATCCGCGCGCTCGGCATGGAATTGGTGCCGCGCCCGGCGGCGAAGCGCACTCCGCGGCGCAAGGCGCGAAGAGCCGCCTAGGCCGGGCCGTCTACCAAGCGGGCGGGGGAGGAAACAAGGAATGGTCTATACCGCGATCCGGTTCGAGCGGGCGGGCGCCGTCGCCACGCTGACGCTGAACCGTCCCGACAAGCTCAACTGCTTCACCCAGACGATGATCGAGGAAATCCTCGACGCGCTCGGGCGGGTGGCCGCGCTGGACAGCGGCGTGCGCTGCCTGGTGATCACCGGCGCGGGGCGCGGCTTCTGCTCGGGCCAGGACCTCGGCGAATCGATCGCCTCGCCGAGCGGCGCCGTGCCCGATCTCGGCGCCATCATCGACAAGAGCTATTCCCCCATGATCCGGGCGCTGCGCGGGCTCGAGCTGCCGGTGGTCGGCGCTGTCAACGGGGTGACGGCCGGCGCGGGCGTCGGCCTCGCGCTCGCCTGCGACATCGTGCTCGCCGCGCGCTCGGCCTACTTCGTGCTGCCCTTCTCGCGCATCGGCCTCGCCGCCGACGGCGGCGCGACCTGGACGCTGCCGCGCCTGGTCGGCCATGCCCGCGCGCTCGCGCTTACCCTGCTGGGCGAGCAGCTGAGCGCCGAACGTGCCGAGCAGTGGGGGTTGATCTGGAAGATGGTCGAGGACGCCGAGCTGATGGGCACCGCGCGCGACCTTGCCGCCCAGCTTGCCACCCAGGCGACCCGCGCGCTCGGCTACTTGAAGAAGCTGCTCCAGGCTTCGACCGCGAATTCGCTCGACGCCCAGCTCGATCTGGAGCGCGACATCCAGCGCCTCGCCGGCCGGACCGAGGACTTCCGCGAGGGCGTCGCCGCCTTCCTCGCCAAGCGCGCCCCCAAATTCACCGGGAAATAGCCCGCGCGCCCTCCTTGCGCACGCCGACGAGGCGGTCGAGCGTCGCGAGGTCGTTCGCCAGCGCCGCGGCCGCGCCCGCATAGGCGATCCGGCCGCGTTCGAGGCAGATCGCCTGGTCGGCGAGGCCAAGCGCGATCTGCGCGTGCTGCTCGACCAGGATCGTGGTCAGCTTCTCCTCGCGGTTCATGCGCCGGATCGCCTGGGCGATCTGCTCGGCGATTACCGGCGCCAGCCCCTCCAGCGGCTCGTCGAGCAGGATCAGGCGCGGGTTGGTGGTGAGCGCACGGCCGATCGCCAGCATCTGCTGCTCGCCGCCGGAAAGCTGGTTACCCATGCTCGCGCGGCGCTCGCGCAGGCGGGGGAAGAAGGCATAGACGCGTTCGACCGTCCAGGCGCCGGGTCGAGCGGCGACAGTGAGGTTCTCGGTTACCGTGAGCGAAGAGAAGATTTCGCGCTCCTGCGCGACCCAGGCCAGGCCCATGCGCGCGCGCAGATGCGGCGCGATCCGCGCGATGTCGCGCCCGGCGAAACGGATCGCGCCGGCGTGACGGCGCGTGTGTCCCATGATGGTGGCGAGCAGGGTGCTCTTGCCCATGCCGTTGCGCCCGAGCAAGGCCAGCGTTTCGCCCTCGGCCAGCGCGAAGCCGACTTCGTGCAGCACCAAGGCCTCGTCATAGCCGGCGGACAGCGATTCGACCGCGAGCAGCGTCTCAGCCATCGAAGTGCGCCCCGAGATACACCTCGCGCACGCGCGCATCCTCGGCGATCTGCGCCGGCGTGCCCTCGCACAGCACCTGGCCCGCGACCAGGACCGTGATCGAGCGGGCGAAGCGGAACACCAGGTCCATGTCGTGCTCGATGAACATCACCGCGATGTCGTCGGGCAGCGCGGCGATCGCCTCGAGCAGCGCGCCGCTTTCCTTCTCGGGCACGCCCGCGGCCGGCTCGTCGAGCAGGAGTACGCGCGGGCGCGCGGCCAGCGCGACCCCGATCTCGAGCAGCCGCTGTCGCCCGTAGGGCAGGGTGCGGGTGATCGCGTGGGCCGAATCCGCCAGCCCGATGCCGGCGAGCAGCGCATGCGCCTCGTCGGCCAAGTGCGAGAGGCGGCGGAAGCCGCGCAACATGCGCCCGGCCACGCCCTCGCGCTCGCAGATCGTCATGGTCAGCGATTCGAGCGGGGTGAAATCGGGAAACAGCGAGGTGATCTGAAAGGTGCGCACCAGGCCCAACTTGACGCGCCGATGCGTCGGCATCTCCGTGATGTCGGTGCCGGAGAGCGAGATGCGGCCCGCGTCCGGCGCCAGCGCCCCGGTCAGCAGATTGATGAAGCTCGTCTTGCCGGCGCCGTTGGGCCCGATCAGCGCGTGCCGCGCGCCGGCGGGCAGGGCGAAGTCGATCGAACGCGCCACCCCGAGGGCGCCGAAGGATTTCGAGAGCCCGGAGGTGGCGAGGGCGGGCGTGGGCGCCGTCACCTTGCCGCCTCGCCGAGCGCGGCGCGTCCGCGCAGCCGGACGAGCAGCGCGGCACCGCCGCCCAATATGCCTTGCGGCATGAACAGCACGACCAGGACCAGAATCAGTCCCAGCCAGAAATACCAGTATTCCGGATTGGCCTCTGACAGCACGTCGCGCCCGATCATGAACACCAGCGCGCCGACCAGCCCTCCATACAGCCGTCCGCCGCCGCCCAGGATCAGGATGATCACCACCTCGGCCGAGCGTTCGAAGCCGAGCGCGTCGAGCCCCACGAACTGCGTGGTCTGCGCCAGCAGACCGCCGGCGAGCCCGGCGAGGCCGGCGGAAATCGTATTGACCAGGCGCAGCCGGGCGGCCATCGGCGCGCCGATCTGCGCCATGCGCGCCGGATTCTCGCGATAGCCCTGGAGCGACAAGCCGAACGGCGAATGCACGATCCGGCGCACCAGCGCGAAAGCGCCGAGCGCGACCAGATAGGCGTAGACAAAGCCGGTCCGCCCGACCATGTCGAATCCGAACAGGCCGAGCAGCGGCGCGATCTCCACCCCTTGCAGCCCGTCAGAGCCGCCGGTGATGTCGGCGAGCGCGTTGGCGAGTTCGAACAGCAGCAAGCCGAGCCCGAGCGTCACCATCAATAGCGCCACTCCGCTCAGGCGCACGATGACGAAGCTCGCGGCGAAACCGAGGGCCGCGGCCACCAGCATCGCCGCGACCAAGCCGGAGATCGGCTCGCTCCAGCCGTGCTGCGCCAGCAGTCCGGCGGTGTAGGCGCCGGTGCCGAAATACGCGGCATGGCCGAGCGAGATCATCCCGCCATAGCCGAGAAGGAGGTCGAGGGAGAGCGCGAACAGGGCGGTGATCAGGATCTGGCTGGCGAGCACCAGATGCCCCGGCACGTAGAGCGGCGCGGCGGCGATCGCCAGCCAAAGCAGCACCTCGCCCGCGCGCAGCCGCGAGCGGCGCTCGAAACCCGCGCCGGGAGCGATCGATTCCACGCCGTCAGCGCCGGCCGAGTATGCCGTGCGGCCGCCACATCAGCAGCACGACCATCACCAGATAGATCGCGAAGGAGGCGATGACCGGGGCGTAGAACTTGGCGGCCGCGTCGGCCAGGCCGAGCAGCAGCGCCGCGGCCAGCGCGCCCAAGGTCGAGCCGAGCCCGCCCACCGTCACCACGATCAGGAAATAGACCAGCAGATAGCCGAGCGGGAACGCGGGCTGGATGCCGCCGAGGAAATTCACCGCCAGCGCGCCGCCCAGACCCGCGAGTCCGCTGCCCAGCGCGAAGGTCAGGCTGAACACGCGCCCAACGTCGATGCCGAGCGACTGCGCCATGCGCCGGTTGTCGACCGTCGCGCGCACCATCGCGCCGAACCGCGTGCGTTCGAGGCCGAACACCAGCGCAAGCGCGATCGCGCCGCCGACCAGCAGCAGAAACAGCCGGTAGCTGCCCACCTGCAAGCCGAGGAACATGGTCTGCCCGATCAACCAGTCGGGCACCCGCATCGCCGCGATCTGCGAGCCCCAGACATAGGTCGCGCCGGCCACCGCCATGAAGGTAAGCCCGATGGTGAACAGTACATGGGTGAGCTGCGGCGAGCGGTAAAATCGCCGGTAGAGCGTCACCTCGATTCCCGCTCCGACCGCGCCCACGGCGACGAAGACCAGCGGCAGCGCGGCGAGGAACGGCACCCCGGCCCGCGTGGTCAGCGAGATGCCGAGATATCCGCCGAGCATGGCGAACGCGCCGTGCGCCAGGTTGACGAAGTTCATCATCCCCATGGTGACCGAGAGCCCGATCGCCATCAGGAACAGCAGGACGCCGTAGGCCAACCCGTTGAACAGGAGCGTCAGCAGCTCGACGGCCATCGGCGCGCGCGGCAGCCCTTCCTACTTCGTCTTGTCCGGGTCCTTGGTGTCCGGATAGGCCTTGAACTCGGTATTGACCAGCCTGCCGCCCTGGCGCTCGACCTTGCGGATATAGACCGTGTTCACCGCGTCGCGCGTGTCGGGATCGACCCAGAACGGGCCGCGTGGGCTCTCGAATTTTTCGCGGCGCAATATTTCGAGCGCCTGGTCGGGATCGGCATTGCCGTTCAGCCGGACCAGCGCGTCGTATATCCCATGCATGCCGTCATAGCCGCCGACCGACATGAAGTCCGGACGCAGCTTGCTCCCATAGGCCGCCTGGAACGCCTTCACATACTCCTTGTTGGCTTCCGAGGGATGCGTGTCGGAATAGTGGAACGCGGTCACCAGGCCGACGGCGGCGTCGCCCAGCTGGTCGATCACGGCCTCGTCGGTGATGTCGCCGGTGGCGATCATCTTGATCCCGGCGCCGGCCAGGCCCGAGTCCTGATAGGCCTTGGTCACCGCCACGCCCTGGTCGCCGGAGGGCACGAAGACGAACAGCGCGTCCGGCTTGGCGTCCTTCACGCGCTGCATGAACGGGGCGAATTCGGGTCCCTTCAGCGGCGAGCGGTCGCTGCCGGCGATGGTCCCGCCCGCGAGCGTGAAATACTTCTTGAACGCGCCCTCGGCGTTCACGCCCGGACCGTAGTCGGATACCAGCGTGTAGACCTTCTTGATTCCGTTCTCCGCCGCCCACTTGGCGAGCACCGAGGCGATTTCGCCGAGGGTGAAGGAGAAGCGCACGATATAGGGCGACTTCTCGGTGACGATCGAGGTCGCGGCGTTCATGATCACCATCGGCTTCTTCGCCTCGGTGGCGAGCGGCGCGACCGCCAGCGCCTCCGGGGTGAGGGTGAAGCCGGCGAGCAGGTCGACCTTGTCGTTGACGATCAGCTCCTGCGCCAAGCGTTTGGCGACCTCGGGGTTGGGGCCGCCGGTGTCCTTGGCGTCGATCTCGATCTTGCGGCCCGCGATGGCTCCGCCATGCTGCGCGAGATAGAGCTTGGCCGCGTTCAGAATCTCGGTGCCGTAATCGGCGAATTCGCCGGACAGATCGACGATGAAGCCGATCCTGATCGGCGGCGAATCGGCGCGCGCGCCGACGAGGGAGAGGCCCAGCGCGAGGACCGAGGCGGTGGCGAACGCGGCGCGGCGGATCATGGCGGACTCCTTGGCTTTCCCCGGATACGGACGAAATTCGCGGCCCGCGACGGCCGTCAACCGTCCGATTTCGTCAGACTATAGAAGCCGCATGGTCCCCCGCCAACAGAAAATGGCGGCGATTTGAGGCCTGCTACGACGTGGTCTGGTCGCTCTGGGTGAGCACGCAGCCGCTGATCCGCCAGCTCCCGTCCGCCTCGCGCTCCATGAAATAGATCGCTTCGACCAGCTGACCGTCCGGCCCGACCAGGAACACGTGCTGGAGGATGGTGCCGGAATCGACCTCGAGAGCCCCGAAATCCACCTTCTTGGGGCGGTAGACCGGCGCGTAGCCCGATTTCACCATATCCATGAAATTGTCGGCTGAACCGAACTGGTCGCGGATGCCCGGGCTGGCGAAGCCGAAGGCGGTTTCGCCATCGTCGCGCCGGAAGGCCGCGATCTGGTCCTCGATCACCTTGCGGATGGCGGCCCGGTCCGACGCGGCGAGCGGCGCGTCGTCGGCGCGGGCGAGGCTGGGCGCGGACAGGGCCGCGGCGGCAAGAGCGAGCAGAAATCCCAGGCGGACGAGGTGAAAAGAGGCGCGCATCCATTGCCTCCCGGCGAAAGCCCGCGGGCGGCCGCCTTCCGGCGCGACCCGCGCATCATCCTCCCCGAGACGCCAGTATGGGGCACGAGAATACCCGGAACAAGCGCGGAAGCGGGACCGGCGCGGCCGCGGGGCGGACGTTGAGTCGCCGGCTCGGCGCGGTTACCTTGCCGCCCTTCGCGCAGGCAAGGCGCTCGGGCAAGGGGTGCATGGTCAAGATCGTCTATGTCGAACCGGCGGGGCGCCTGCGCGAGGTCGAGGTCAAGGATGGCTGGAGCGCGATGGAGGGCGCGGTGCGCAACGGCGTCGAGGGCATCGTCGCGGAGTGCGGCGGCACCTGCAGCTGCGCTACCTGCCACGTCTATGTCGACGAGCCGACCTATGCCCGTCTGCCGCCGCCCGACGACATCGAGAGCGCGATGCTGGCCGCCACCGCCGCCGAGCGCCGACCCACCAGCCGATTGAGCTGTCAGATTCGTGCGAGCGAATCGATCGCCGGCATCCGGCTCCAGATACCTGAGCGGCAATATTGATGGGCGCCGGGGCCGTCATCGTCGGCGCATCGCAGGCCGGCGCGCAGATCGCCGACAGCCTGCGCCGCGAAGGCTGGCAGGAGCCGATCCTGCTGATCGGCGAGGAACCCGAGCAGCCCTATCATCGGCCCCCGCTGTCCAAGGACTTTCTTGCCGGCAAACAGGGCGAAGACCGGCTGCCGATCCGCAGCCCCGCCTATTTCGCCGAGCGGGGCATCGAACTCATGCTCGGCCGAAGGGTGACGGAGATCGACCGGGCGGCCGCGCGTGTGGTGACCGACGACGGCGCCCGCATCGAATATTCGCGTCTGGCGCTCGCCGTCGGGGCGCGCGCGCGACCCATCGACCTGCCGGGCGCGGATTTGCGCGGGGTGACGTCGCTTCGCACGCTGACTGACGCGCGCCGCATCCTCGCGCTGCTGCCCGAGATCGAGTCGGCGGTGGTGATCGGCGGCGGGTTCATCGGGCTCGAATGCGCGGCGACGCTCGCCGGACTCGGCAAGCGCGTGACCGTCCTGGAAGCGCGCGAGCGGCTGATGCCGCGCGTGATGCCGCCCGCGATGTCCGAATTCTACCGGCGCCTGCACGAGGATCGCGGCGTGCGCATCCTGCTCGGCGCCGGGGTGCGCGAATTGGTGGGCGAGTCGGGGCGGGCGGCGGCGGTGATTTGCGCGGACGGAACACGGCTGCCCGCTCGGCTGGTCATCGTCGGCGTCGGTGTGCTGCCGAACGTCGAGCTGGCCGAGCGCGCCGGGCTGGCCTGCGCCAACGGCATCGTGGTGGACGACCATACCCGCACCGAGGATTCGCGCATCTTCGCCGCCGGCGACTGCACGAATTATCCGAATCGGTATTTCGGCGGGCGTGTGCGGCTGGAATCGGTGCAGAACGCGCTCGACCAGGCGCGCGCCGCCGCCGCCGCCATGGCCGGCAAGGACAGGCCATACGATTCGGTGCCCTGGTTTTGGTCGGACCAGTTCGACGCCAAGCTTCAGATGGCGGGAACCTCGCAAGGCCACGATCGTCATTCGATCCGCGGCGGCATGGAGGAGCGCCGGTTCACGCTTTTCTACTTCCGCGAGGACAAGCTGATCGGGGCCGATTCGATCAACCAGCC
>JASHSH010000310.1 GCA_030040955.1 Rhodospirillales bacterium | reverse complement strand
CGCGATGCGTTCGAGGCGGCGCTGGTCGGCTACGAGGGCATCCACAAGCTCGCGCTTCGCGCCGAGAGCGTCGCCATGGTCTCGGCCGCGCTGGTCGCCTTCTGCCTCGAGCGCCTGCGCATCCATCTGCGCGAGCAGGGCGGGCGGCATGATCTCGTCGCCGCCGTGTTCGAGACCGAGGCGCAGGACGGCGCGCTAGTCCGCCTGATCGCGCGCAAGGACGCGCTCGAGGCGCTGCTCGCCAGCGAGGCCGGGGCCGATTTGCTGGTCGCTTACCGCCGCGCCGCCAACATCCTGCGCATCGAGGAGAAGCGGGATAGCGTCCGCTACGACCAGGCGCCCGATGCCAAGCTGTTCGACGTGCCGGCCGAGCGCCAGCTCGACGCCGCGCTCGCCAAGGCGGCAGCGTCCGCGCATCGCGCGCTGGTGGCTGAGGATTTCCGCGCCGCGATGGACGCGCTGGCCGGGCTGCGCGGCCCGGTCGATGCCTTCTTCGAGAGCGTGACCGTGAACGCGGAGGACGCGGAGCTGCGGGCGAACCGCCTGCGCCTGCTTCGCCGCATCACCGGCGCGATGGAGCGGGTCGCCGACTTCTCCAAGATCGAGGGCTAGGGAAGCGATGGCGAAGTGGGTCCACGCGTTCGGCGCCGGGCGCGCCGAGGGGGGCGCGGGGATGCGCGACCTGCTCGGCGGTAAGGGCGCGGGGCTGGCCGAGATGGCAAGCCTGGGCCTGCCAGTGCCGCCCGGCTTCACCATCACCACCGAGGTGTGCTCGCATTTCTACGCCAACGCGCGCAGCTATCCCGCTGAGCTGGCCGACCAGGTCGAAGCGGCGGTGGCGGGGATCGGGCGCGAGATCGGCACGGGATTCGGCGATGCCGGCAATCCGCTGCTGGTCTCGGTGCGCTCGGGCGCGCGCGTCTCGATGCCCGGCATGATGGACACGGTGCTCAATCTCGGACTCAACGACGCGACCGTGGAGGGTCTGGCGGCGCGCAGCGGCGACGCGCGTTTCGCCTGGGATAGCTATCGCCGTTTCGTGCAGATGTATGCCGACGTGGTGCTCGGCGTCGATCACCAGAATTTCGAGGACATCATCGAGGGACGCAAGGAATCGCGCGGGCTCGAAGCCGATACCGACCTCGCGGCCGAGGACTGGCGCGCGGTGGTCGCCGGCTACAAGTCGATGATCGCCGACGAGCTCGGCGCAGAATTCCCGCAGGACCCTAAGGCCCAGCTATGGGGCGCCATCGGCGCGGTGTTCGGGAGCTGGATGAACGCGCGCGCGGTCACCTACCGCCGCCTGCACGACATCCCCGCCGGCTGGGGCACCGCGGTGACCGTGCAGGCGATGGTGTTCGGCAATATGGGCGCCGACTGCGCGACCGGAGTCGCCTTCACCCGCAATCCCTCCACGGGGGAGAACGAGTTCTATGGCGAATATCTCGCCAACGCGCAGGGCGAGGACGTGGTCGCCGGCATCCGCACGCCGCAATACCTGACCCGGGCGGCGCGCGAGAAGGCGGGCGCGGAGGCGCCATCGCTGGAAGAATCGATGCCGGCGGCCTTCGCCGAGCTGGCGCGCGTGCGGCAGCGGCTGGAAGCGCATTTCGCCGACATGCAGGACATCGAGTTCACCGTGCAGAAGGGCCGGCTGTGGATGCTGCAAACCCGCGCCGGCAAGCGCACGGCGAAGGCGGCGTTGCGCATCGCGGTGGAGATGGCCGAGTCCGGGCTGATATCGCGCGCCGACGCGATCCGGCGCATCGATCCGGCCTCGCTCGACCAGCTCCTCCATCCCACCCTCGATCCGAAGGCCGAGCGCCATGTGCTCGGCCGCGGACTGCCCGCCTCGCCCGGCGCGGCGGTGGGGCGCGCGGTGTTCAGCGCCCTCGATGCCGAGGCCTGGGCGGCGCGCGACGAGCGCGTGATTTTGGTGCGCGTCGAGACCAGCCCCGAGGATATCGGCGGCATGCATGTCGCCGAGGGCATCCTGGCCTCGCGCGGCGGCATGACCAGCCACGCCGCCGTGGTCGCGCGCGGCATGGGCCGGCCCTGCGTGGCCGGCGCGGGCGGCCTGCGCATCGACATCAAGGCGCGCACCATCACTGCCGCCGGCCAGGTGGTGCGCGAGGGCGACACGATCACGCTCGACGGTTCGACCGGCGAGGTGATGCTGGGCGCGGTGCCCACAGCGCGTCCGCAGCTCGAGGGCGAGTTCGCCACCCTGATGGAATGGGCCGACGCGGCGCGGCACCTGCGCGTGCGCGCCAACGCCGAGACGCCGCAGGATGCCCGCACCGCGCGCGCCTTCGGCGCCGAGGGCATCGGCCTGTGCCGCACCGAGCATATGTTCTTCGAGCCGGGCCGCATCGTCGCCGTGCGCGAGATGATCCTGGCGCCGGACGAGGCGGGAAGGCGCGCGGCGCTCGCCAAGCTGCTGCCGTTCCAGCGCCGCGACTTCGTCGAGCTGTTCGAGATCATGGCCGGGCTGCCGGTCACCATCCGCCTGCTCGACCCGCCGCTGCACG
>JASHSH010000309.1 GCA_030040955.1 Rhodospirillales bacterium | reverse complement strand
TGCCGCAGACGCCGCTGGAGATCCAGGAGGCCTGCGACAGCAACCGGCTGTGCGGCAGCGGGCGCAGGCAGCGCGTCGCCCCTTACCCCTATGTTCCATCCTTCTCGGTCGACAGCCCGGCCGATATCGGCCTTGTCGAGCGCGCGATGTTCGACGATCCGCTGTGGGGCAAATACTGACATGCGCGTGGGGTTGTCCCCGTGAACGAGACGCTGCGGGTCGCGGTTACCTCGCGCTCGTTCTGCCGCCACCCGGCTTTGTGTCGGGAAATCGCCGCTCAATACCGACACGTCAAGCTCAACACGGCCGGCGAGGCCCTGAGCGGGGCGCGGCTGGCCGATTTCCTGCGCGGGCACGATGCCGCCATCGTCGCGCTGGAGAGGGTGACCGCGGAGCTGCTCGACGCGGTCCCCGAACTCCGCATTCTGTCGAAATACGGAGTCGGCCTCGACGGGCTCGATCTGGCCGCGTTGCGCAGCCGCGGGATCCGGCTGGGCTGGACCGGCGGGGTCAACCGCCATGCGGTCGCGGAACTCGCGGTCGCCTTCATGATCGCGCTGTTGCGGCACGTGCCCCAATCGCGCGCCGAGCTTCTTGCCGGCCAGTGGCGGCAGCGGCAAGGGCGCGAGCTGCGCGGACGGACCGTTGGCATCGTCGGCTGCGGCCATGTCGGCAAGGAGCTGGCGGAGCTGCTGCGCGGCTTCGATTGCCGAATCCTGGCGCACGACATCCTCCATTTCCCCGATTTCTATGCGCGCCTGGGCATCGCGCCGGTTGGGCTGGAGGAGTTGCTGCGCCGTTCCGAGATCGTGACGCTGCATCTGCCGCTCGACGGCTCGACGCGGGGGATTCTCTCGCGTGAACGCCTCGCCCTGCTGCGGCCCGAGGCGATCCTGCTCAACTTGGCGCGCGGCGGGCTGGTGGACGAACGGGCGCTCAAGGAAATGCTCAAGGACGGACGGCTCGCCGGCGCGGCGCTCGACGTATTCGCCGAGGAACCTCCCGAAGACCGCGAGCTGCTGGGCCTGCCCAACCTGATCGCCACACCGCATATGGGCGGAAGCTCGGAGGAAGCGGTTCTCGCCATGGGCCGGGCGGCGATCGCCGGTTTGACCACGGCTCGCGCCATCGACGACCATTGGCCGGCGTGACCGAGGGCGCAGCGCCATGAAGCCCGAGATCGTCGTCGCCGACCGGTTTCTCGCTCCCGTGATGGAGCGGCTGGCCGCCGAGTTCGACCTACGGCTGCTGGTCGAGGGCGAGGACGAAGCCGCGTTCCTGCGCGCCAACCGCGACCGGGCGCGCGCCATTGCCATCGCCAGCGGCAGCCGGTTCCGCGCCTCCGACACGGTAATGGCGGCGCTGCCGAAGCTCGAGATCATCGCCACCGGCAGCGTGGGGCTGGACCGCATCGACCTGGCCGCGGCCAAGGCACGCGGCGTGGCCGTGACCAACACGCCCGACGTGCTCACCGAGGACGTGGCCGATCTCGGCATCGCGCTCTACCTCGCCGTCGTCCACAGCCTGGTGCGGCGTCACCGCGCGCTGGCCGCGGGCCAAACCGACGCGGAGCCCGCGCTGCCGCCGGCGCGCGTGCGGGGCGCGACGATGGGGATCGTGGGGCTGGGCCGGATCGGCCTCGCCGTGGCGCGTCGCGCCGAGGCGCTGGGCATGCGCATCGCCTATCACGGACCGCGCGCCAAGTCCGGTGTCCCTTACGAGTATCACGCCGACCTCGCCGCGATGGCCGCCGCCTGCCACTGCCTGATGGTCACCTGCCCCGGCGGCCAGGCGACCCGCGGACTGGTGAGCGCGCGCGTGCTGGAGGCGGTGGGACCCGCCGGCATCGTGGTGAACATCTCGCGCGGCAGCGTGATCGACGAGGACGCGCTGGTGGCCGGCCTCGCCGCGGGCCGCATCGGCGGGGCGGGAATCGACGTGTTCGTCGCCGAACCGCAGGTGCCCGCGCGTCTGCTCGGCCTCGACAATGTCGTGCTCCAGCCGCATGTCGGCAGCGCCACCGTCGAGACCCGGACCGCGATGGGGATGCTGGTGGTCGACAACCTGCTTGCTCATTTCGCCGGCCGGCCGCTGCTCACGCCGGTTGCGTGACCGGCCTGTCAGCGGCCCGGAATCCTTTATTGTCCAGCGGGTTGCCAGCGCCCTATAATGCCGCGATTCGGGTTTCCGGCGCGGCGACCCAGGGGTGTTGTTCGTGAATTCTTCGAAGCTGTCGCTGACCCTGAGCGGGATCGGGGTCAAATCCGGTTCGTCCGGCGCACCGAACCTGGCCATCGTCCCGAAGCTCGCGCTGCTCGCCGGCGATCTGCTGGTCTTCGTCCTCATCTTCTACCTGCTGCGCGGCCCGTTCCTCGCCGCGCCGATCCTGTTCCTGTCAGGCCCGCCGAACGCGGAGGCGACCTGGAGCGAGGTCGGCGCGGACTGGTTCGCCGTCCCGGCCATCGGCAGCTGCATCTACTATCTGCTGGCGGGCCACTACTCGCGCCGCCGCGTGCTGTGGGAGGACACGCGGCAGATCGTCATCGATTCCTTCGTCTGGTGCCTGATCGACCTGGTGGTGATGTCGGGCACGCCGCGGCCGCATCAGCATTCGCTGATCTTGCTGACTTGGATACTGGCGATCGTCGCGCTTCCGCTCATGCGCTATCTGGTGAAGCGGCTACTGATCCTGATCCAGATTTGGCAGGTGCCGACGGTGATCGTGGGCTCGGGCCCGAACGCGGTGCAGACCTATTCCATGTTCCGCTCCGAGCCGCTGCTCGGCTTCTCCTGCGTGCTGTTCCTGGAGCTCGCGGACAGCGAGGGCGACGACATCGCGCGCGCCCCGCCGATGGTGGTGAACGGCGAGAGTGTGCCGATGCTGCGCGCCTCGACCGGCGCGTCCGGCCTGACTTCCCTGCTCGGCAACATGCATGTCGTGGTGGCGACCGAGGACAGCGACCTCACCGGCATCCAGCCGCTGATCGGCCGGCTGTCGAAGGCGCCGCTGTCGATGCATATCGTGCCGCCGATGCGCGGCGTGCCGCTGTACGGCATGGACGTGCAGCACATATTCGGGCGCGAGCCGATGCTGCTCCAGGTGCGCAACAATCTCAGCCGCCGGTCGATGCGCCTGATCAAGCGCTCGGTCGATCTGATCCTGTCGAGCGCGCTGATCGCGCTGCTGTCGCCCCTGTTCGCGATCCTTGCCTGGCGCACGCTTGCCGAGGACGGACGTCCCGTCTTCTACATCCAGGAGCGGGTGGGGTTGAGCGGAAAGCCGTTCGGCTGCATCAAGTTCCGCTCGATGATTCGCAACGCCGAGGCGGTGCTGGATCGTTGGCGCACCGAGCAGCCGGAGGTCTACGAGGAATATCTGCGCCGCCGCAAGCTGCGCAACGATGCCCGCATCACCCGCAACGGCCGTTTCCTGCGCAGCTACAGCCTCGACGAACTGCCGCAGCTGTTCAACGTGCTGAAGGGCGACATGAGCCTGATCGGCCCGCGCCCGCTGCTGGCGCGGGAAATCGAGGAGTACGGCGACCGCATCGCCTACTATACGCAGGTCCGCCCGGGCATCTCCGGACTCTGGCAGATCTCGGGCCGCTCCGACACCACGCTGAAGGAGCGCGCCTATTTCGACGAGTGGTACATCAAGAACTGGTCGCTCTGGTACGACACCGTCATCTTGCTCAAGACCCTGCCCGAAGTGTTCGCCCGCCGCGGCGCGCACTGAACGCGACCGGCCTTCGGACTCTCCCGCCGCTTAGCGCACGGCCGGCGGGTCGCGGTCGGTGGGCAGGCCGGCGATGTGCCGGTAGATCGCCACCGCACGGTTGACGAAGGAAGCGTCGTGCCCGGTGCCGACGAGCGCAGCGCCGCCGCCCACGCGCAGCAGGCCGTAATAGTCCCAGACCTCGCCCGCTTCGTCCGCCAGGAAGAAGGCCGAACGGATTTGTCCGGGCGCGAACAGGGGCAGTATGGTCCAGCGCAGCGTGGTCTCGTTCTCGGCCTCGAATACGAGACGGTCGGCGGAGACCGAGATTACGCGCAGCCGGTAGATCGTGCGATGGTCGGTGCGATTGTCGGCCTGGACGAAGCGCACCTCTGCGCCGGAGCGGAGCTCGGCGGGAGAGAAATCGGCCCGCGGCGTCGCGCCATCCGATCCGATGACGGCATAGGCCCGGGTGAACAGCTGATTCCACTGCTTTTCGCGCACCGACCAGTAGCGCACTTCGGACAGCGTCGAAATCGCACCGACGCGGGCAAGCAGCGCATCGACCCCGCCCGCCGCGCGCAACTTGGCGGCGATGCCGATCAGCAGCGCGCCGGCGTCGTCCGTCCAGCCCGCGCAGCGACGGGCGTTGAGAGTCGGCCCGTCCGCGTCCCCTTTGGCGACAGTGAAGATGGGCGGGGCGTCGACGGGGGGATAGAAGGCGGACGGGATCGGCGCGCAACCGGCTGCCGCCGCGCCTTCCGAGGCCAGGGCGCGATGCGACGCCAGCGCCAGCGCGACCGCGAACAGGCCGCGAATCAGGTGCCGGGCCATCGCGCCTCGAATCACCGGGCCGCGCGGCATTCGTATGCGGACCGGTCGCGTCTCAGTTGCCCGACGCGCTGGTCATCGCCTTGCTGTGCCAGAGCGAGAAACTCACGCCGGCCAGCACCGACGCGCCGTATTGCCGGCGGAACAGCGGACTGTCCTGGTTGGTCGCCGCGGTGTAGTCGTCGAAGGCAAGCTGCGAGAACAGCGATATGCGCGCGTTCAGCGGCACCCGGTACGAGGCATCGAGCTGGGTCCCGACATAGCCGGGCTGCGCGGTGTAGGCGGGGCGGGTGGCGGTGGCGAACTGCGGCGACACCCCATAAAAGTAGCTCATCAGCTGCTGAGAGGCGAATTGCGGGCTCAGCCCGATCTTGAACCTCCCGTGCGAGCCGTAGAAATTGTCGTTCTGGTACGCGATCTCCGGCGTGAAGTCGAACCCCTCGTACCCGATCGACTTGAGATCGGTCTCCAGCACGGCGCGTACCGGGAATTCGAGATCGATCTTGGCCGAGGCGGCATCGTGGAGCAGACGAACGCGCAGGCGCGGACCGATCTCGCCGAGATAGCCCAGCGCCGGCATGCCCTGGCGGGCAAGATCGTTGGTCGACTGCGTGTCGAACGAGGCCGCCGCGCTGATGTCGAGGGTATAGGCGGGGGACTTGAACAGGTAGCCGGCCGCGCTGTTCGGGCCGGTCTCGAAATACTTCCCGCGATAGATCAGGTAGGGCAGCGGGATCAGATGCAGGTGGCTCTGCGAGGCGGCCGGATAATCCGGCACGTAGCCGGCGAGACCGAACACGCCGATGTCGAGCACCGGCAGCTGGCGCGTATCCGCGCGGCCCGCCGCGGGCGCCAGCGCAAATCCGAGCGCGGCCATCACGGCGATCGCGCGACCCAGTCTCATTCCAGAACGCTCCCCCGCTCGAATCCGCATGGCCTGTCCGCGATCCTATCATTTCATCAGGGTCGGCCAAGTTCGGGACAGACTGTCGAAATCGTCGCCGTCGGTCTCCTGATAGAGCGGGTGCTCGATATCCACCTGCTGGCCGCCGTCGCGCGTCAGCGGGCGGAACGAGTAGTTGGCGTATTCCTTCCGCGGCACGCCGAATACCAGGTCGAGCGGTATCGAGAGGAAGAATCCCTTGTCGAACTCGCCCTCGCCGAACACCGAAGCCGGCACGTCCGTCTTGGTCACCCAGATGCCCGCGCGCATGCCGTTGTCGAACTCGCGCGAAAGCGTGAAGGTCGCGCCCTTGTCGTGGGCCAGATACGTGCCGGCGCTCACCTCGGCCAGCAGGTGATAGTAGGGCACTTTGTAGTAGAAGTTCAGGAACGCGGTGGTCACCTGGTAGTCGAGGAAGGTGAACAGTTCGTTGAAGCCGCGCTGGTAGACGTGATTGGCGTCGATGCCGATCGCCCAGCGCTCGTCGAAGGGTCGGTACAGAATTTCGCCGTCGGCGCCGGCGTACATCCATTCGAGCAGTCCGGCGGACATGCGGCCGTACCATTCGGGCGCGATGTTGAACATGTAGTCGGTTTGCAGGTCGAGGATGCCGCTCTGCCCCTGCTCAAGATAATCTTCGATATCGCTGCGCACATGCGGCAGCTCGCTGTTCGAGGGCAGCGAGAGCCGGTTGAAGTCGTTGTAGATGTTGTGGCCGAGCTCCCCGCCCATGCTCCAGCCGGGCAGCAGCGTGAGCTCGCCCGAGAGCGACGCGTAGATCTGATAGAGGAAGTAGCCTTCGGGGCCGCCGATATGCTGGCGCATCTGGGGCGTCAGCGACCAGCTGTAGCCGGGATATTTGTCGGGATTGTCGATTTGCTTGGCCGGCTCGTCGCTGCCGCCCGCCGCCAAGGTCGAGTTGGTCCAAATCTCCTCGGGCGAGCCGAGGCCGGCCACCGCGTTCTCGATATCCTTGCGCAGCATCGTCACCGAGGCGGTGGCCAGTTCGCGCTCGGTAAGCTCGATGGTGACGATCTCGACCTGCGGCGGCAGATGGCGCACCACGATGCGGGCCGCGCGGCCGATCGCCTGCGCGGTGTTGCGGTACTTCTGCTGCGAGAAGATGAGGTACGCGCGGCGGCCCTGGATCGAGAAGGCCGCGCCGGTCATGTCCTCGCCCTTCAACTCGTCGAAGATCGCCATCGCGATCGCCACCTGGTCGAACGACGGCTGCGGCGCGGCCGGCGTGGCGCCGGCGGCATGCGCGGGCTCCGCGTCGGCGGCGAGCAGAACGCCGGTCGGACGCGATCCCGTTCCCGTTTGCGCGGCCAGCGCGGCGGAAGCCGGCGCGTAGGACGCGAGCGAAACCTTGGGCTGGGGCTTCGATTTGCGGACGATCACCCGGTTCACGGAGTCGACGCAGTTCAGCGCGGCCTGGGCGAACTCCTTGGGCGGATGGGCCTTGACCCCGGCGATCGGCTGCACGGTCAGCGTCATCGTGCCCCCGGCGATCGCCACATCCTCGATATCGTAGCCCTCGCGCTCGGCCTCGTCGTACAGGCGGTCGACGCCGGTCGGCTCGCGGTTCTGGTCGACCAGGGGCAGCGAGGTCTCGGCCAGCGGCCGGCCGGAGGTCGACGGAGGTGCCACGCGCGGCTCGACCTTGGGCGGCGGGGTGTCGAGCGGCGGCAGCTCGCGGCGATTGAAGTTGGCGTGGAAGGTGATGCGCGCCATCCAGGCATTGCCGCGCTCGAGGCCGACCGAGAAGTCGACGAAGGAGAAAGGCTGGTAGACGGCGGCGATGTTGATCGGCGAGTAGACGGTGAGCGTGTTGTTGTCGTCGACGTTCTGGTACGTGTCGGGATCCCATTCGACCTTGAAGCTCACCCCCTTCCACGGCGTGTGATATTCGAACCCGCCGAACAGCGACGAGTCCTGGCCATGAAACAGCGAGCCCACGGTAAGGCCGCCGGCGAGGCTGCCCTGGTAGTTCTGCTTGAAGCCCGGGTCGATATAGCCGAACGGGTTCGGAAACGAATTTCGTCCCGACAGCCGCCCCCACCCTATGCCCAGCGACGCATCGACATCGTAGAAGCGCCGGCTGGCGACGAAGTATTGCGATTCGAACAGTCCCGGGCCGCCGAAATCGGTGACGCCGACGGCGACGTCGGGCCAGAACTCGTCCTCCTGCAGCAGGCGAAACTTGGCGTCGAATTCCTTCGGCTTGTCGGTCTGCGTGCCGCTGAACGGCTGAAAGTTGTAGAGGCGGTCCTCGATGTCGTTGAACATGAAGCCGAGCTGCGTCCAGGGCAGCGGAGTGGCGGTGAGAAAATACCGCGCATAGGGATGCTCGTGCGAATAGCCGAAATTGAAGTCGCCGTCGTCGCCCATCCGCGCCGAGGGCGTGGTGATCAGGCCGAAGGTGCCCTGGTCGTCGACCGTGGGGTGCAGGCCCTGGACCAGATCGTCGGCGCGTGCCGAGCCCAGCAGGCAGACAAGCAGCGCGGCGGCGGCCGCGAATCCGGCTATCGCGCGTCCGTGTGGAAGGACGGCCGGCACGGTGCCCCCGAGCGCCCCCTGCCTGGTCAAGCTATTGCTTGATGACGGCTAGCGACGCGGCGGTGATCGCAAGCTGGCTCGTGATCTGGGTGATGTCGCGGGCGAGCGTCAGCGTGTCGAGCTGCGCGAGGTTCTTCGGCACCACGATGGTGCTGCCGGGCGGCACCTGCACCGAGGTGTAGTTCCAGAAGGATTCGCGCACCGGCTCCGCCTTGCCGTTGGGCAGAATGACGAACACCGCGTCGTCCTCGGCGTTCTGGGTGAAGCCGCCGGCCGAGGTGATGTACTCGGCGGGGGTGGCGCCGGGCTGGAACTGCAAGGCCACCGGATTGAGCACCTCGCCGGCCACGGTCACCGTCGAGGGCCGCCTCGGCATGAAGATGGTATCGCCCGGTTCGAGCAGCGGATCCTCGGCCGGGCGCACCTGGAGCACGGTCGGGTCCGCCTCGACAACGAGGCGGCCGATCGGGCGGGTATTGCGCAGCTCATTGACCAATCCCTGGGTGGCGGTGACGAAGCCGGCGGCGTCCGAGCCGCCGTTGCTGCTGATCGTGGACACGGCGGCGGTAAGGCCCGACTCCAGATCCTCGGCCTCGCGCTCGTAGTTGGCGCGCTCGCGCCGCTTCTCGCTCTGCCGGGTGAATACCGCGCCGTACGGGTACGCCTCCGCCGTCAAGCCGCCGGCACGCGCGATCACCTGCGACAACCGCTCGCCGCGCCGGATCGCGTAGACGCCGGGGCGACGGAATTCGCCCGACAGCACCACGGCGCCGCCGTCGCGGTCGGTCTCGTAGGCGTTGAAGCGGATCACGTCGCCCGGATTGATGGCCACGCGGGCGAAGTCGGCCGGGCGCAGATTGACCAGCTCGTGCTTGGTCTCCTGCTGCGCCGGCCCGCTGCTCGCCACGTAGTGGGTGATCTCGACGTTGCGCAGATCGGCATCGCGGGTCAGTTCGCCGGCATTCGCCACCACGGAGGCGAGCGGCACCCCCGGGATGATCGGGTAGACGCCGGGCAGCCGCGCCTGACCGCTGATCGCGACCGCATGCTCGACCGCGAGCGGCAGCAGCTCGGGATAGCGGTTGAATATGCGCGGGCACGGGAAGGTGTTCTGAATGCCGACGCCCGTGGTCGAGAAGTTGGAGATCAGCGCGTTCGCGAAACGCCCGCTCTGGTCGGAGACCGCGATCGCGGCGAGCAGCTGGAGCCCGCGGCAGATCTGCGGGGGCGTTCCGGCCGTCAGCAGGCCAACCGACGCCTGCGGCGTGGCCGCGACGCGCGACTGCTGCAGCAGCGCGGCGGCCGAAGCCGGCAGGCCCGCCAACGGCGCGGTCTGGGCTAGCGCCTCGCCGGGTTGCCCCTGGGGCGCGGTCGTGGTCGCGGTCTGATCGGTCATGCCCTCGCCGATCCCCGCACCCTGGTCGGAATACTGGTCGGACTGCTCGCCGACGGCTGCGCCGCCGCCCGCCGGGCTCGTGGCCGCCGCTCCCGATTGCAGGCCGATCGCGGGACCGGCCAGGGCCGGCGCGCCGCCGGTCGTGCCCGCTTGCCTCGACACTTCGGCCGGGCCCGGGCCGGCCGCGACATCCGGGCTTTGCCCGGCCTGGATGCGCGCCTGGTAGAGCGACTCCGTCGGACGATTGATGTAGGACGCGCGCGTGTTCTGGCCGAGCCGGGAAACCTGCAGGATCGGCGGCGTCTGGCCCGCCAGCACGGCCTGCACGTCCGCCGACGAGAGATAGTTCACGTCCGACAAGCCCAGCACGATCACGGTGTCCCCGTCGCGCAGGGGCACCGTTCCGGTGCCGGCCATCACCGCCTCGATATTGACGGGAACGAGGTGGCGAGCGCGCGTGCGCGGATCGATGCGG
>JASHSH010000308.1 GCA_030040955.1 Rhodospirillales bacterium | reverse complement strand
CTGCGCGCGGCCACGCTGCTCGAAGGGCTGAAGAACATCCTCAATGCCGGCGGCCAGTCGAGGAGCTGGCTTCCGTGGCCCCATTTGACCACGAGTTTGCCGGCCTCGGGGCAGGCCCAAGGCGGAGGACAAGCGCAGGGCCAGGGCGGCCCGTCGAACGCAACGTTGCTGGAGAATCTTCTCAATCACGCGGCGATCAATCCCCGCGGACCCGGCAACAATGCGCAGCAGAGCGTCTCGCGCGGCGTGCGGCCGTCCTACATTCCGCCGCGACAGTTCGCCATCGCGCTGCTCGACGTGATCCAGACCGCGCCGACCGGCACGCCGCAAAGCTTGCAGAACGCGATCAACGCCTTGCCCGACCCGCAGCTCAAGCAATATCTGCTCGGCGTCTTCAACCGCGCGAGCGGTGACATCCGGCGGATGCATGACGAGATCGCCACCTGGTTCGATTCCGCGATGGACCGCGTCGCCGGCGACTACAAGCGCTACACGCAGTTCTGGTCGTTCGTGTTCGGCTTCGCGATCGCGGTGGCGCTGAATATCGATGCGCTGGCGATCGCGCAAGCGGTTCTCACCAATCCCCTGCTGATCGACAATGTCCAGCTGACGGCGACCGGCGATCCGGCGAAGAGCTTCCAAGGAATGCAGCTCGCGGGATTTCCGATCGGCTGGCCGGCCTGGAGCTTCGACCAGTTTTGGGACCATGTCGGGCATGCGCTTTGCGCCCGCCCGGGCCATTCGCTGACCAAGCTGATCGGCTGGACGGTCACCGCGATCGCGGCCTTGTTCGGCGCGCCTTTCTGGTTCGACCTGTTGCAGCGGTTCGTCCGCCTGCGCGGCACCGGCGACCCGCCACCCGATCCGGCAGCGGGCTAGGCGAACGTGGCCATCAACCGCGATCCGCTCTCCGTGGCGGAAATCAACCGCCTGTTCCGCGCCGAGTCTTTTCCCGCGCCGCCCGCGGGCACCTTCGAGCTGGCGCTCGTGCTCGGCGGCACCGCCTCGGCGGGCGCCTACACCGCGGGCGTGCTCGATTTCCTGTTCGAGGCCCTCGATTGCTGGACGCGGCGGCGCGACGCCGACGATCCCGCGGCTCCGCGCCACAGGCTGATCCTCAAGCTGATCGCCGGCACCTCGGGCGGCGGCGTGAACGCGGGGATCGCCGCCCGCGCGCTCGCCTACCAATTCAATCCCGTCACCCGAAGCACGCAAATTCCCGCGACCGGCAGCGGAAACCCGTTCTACGACGTCTGGGTCAAGAAGGTGAGTTTGGACGGGCTGCTCGGCACGCGCGATCTGGGGGACGGGCCGGTGCTTTCGCTGCTGGATGGTTCGGTGATCGACGATCTCGCCGGCTTCATCGCGCATTTCTCGCCCGGCCCGGCCGGCAAGCGCGGCTATCTGGCCGACCCGCTGCGCCTGATCCTCACGCTCACCAACATGCGCGGCATCCCCTACCGCACGCAACTCGGCGGCGAGGGCGCTCCGCTGTCCGAAACCTTTGTCGATCACGCCGACTTCGCACGTTTCGCTGTCGCCTATCCGGGGAGCGCGTTCGCCGAACCGCGGCCCGACGAATTCGTGCTTGGCTTCGACGGCGAGGGCGCGCGCCAGCAGCAGATTTCCTGGGACACATTCGGCGGCTTCGCCAAGGGCACCTCGGCCTTCCCGGTCGGCCTGCCGCCGCGCGATCTCGAGCGTCCCTTGTCGCACTATCGCTACCGGGTGGCGGCGCTGCCCGACCGGGATGCGCCGAACGGAATCGAGATCGTGCCGTTGGTGCCCGACTGGGACTCGCTGCTGTCCCCGCACGGAAGCGACGAGTATCGGTTCTATGTCGTCGATGGCGGCGCCACCGACAACGAGCCGATCGAGTTGGCGCGCACCGCGCTCGCCGGCGTGGACGGGCGCAATCCGCGCGACGGGATGGTGGCGCAGCGCGGCGTGATGCTGGTCGATCCGTTCGCCGGCGTCGCCTCGCTCGGCGGCGAGCGCGCGGGTGGTCTGCTTCAAGGTCTCGGCGATCTCGCCGGCGCGATGATGGAGCAGAACTATTACGACACGTCCGACATTCTGCTCGCGCTGGACGAACGGGTGTTCAGCCGCTTCCTGATCGAGGCGCGGAGTCCCTCGGTACGCGGCGATTTGCGCGGCGACATGGCCCTGGCGACCGCCGGATTGCAGGCCTTCATGGGCTTCGCCTGCGAGGATTTCCGCCGCCACGACTTCCTCCTCGGGCGCGCCAACTGCCAGAAATATCTGCGCGAGGAATTCGTGCTGCCGGTGGGGGCGCAGGCCTTCGGCGACGGCTGGCAAGGGATCGATACCGGACCCCACGAGATCCCGGCCGAGCCGCCGCCGCCCCCGTCGCCGCAGCCGCCGTTTTCAGCCTATCTGCCGATCATCCCGCTCTTCGACTCGGCGAGCGCGACGCAGGAAACCGAGGATTGGCCCGTGGGCAAGCTCGATCCCGATCGATACCGGGACGGCATCGAAGCCCGGTTCCAGGCGTTGGTGGCGAAGATCGACATCGGCGGCATGCTGGGCGGATCCCTCAAATGGGCGGTCGAGCATTTTGGCGCGGGACCACTGGCCGACGCGGCGCGTCATCAGATCGAAACCGAGCTGAAGAAATGGGGACTGCTGCCGCCCTGAGGGCGGAGCTTGCCCCGACAGCGCGCTTTGCCGAGCGCGCTGCCCGCGCCGGGCGTTTCGGTCTATGCTATCCGCGAAGCGGCCGGTCCGATCGTAACGCGCGGTAAGCACCCGCCCGGGCACGGCCGCGCGCCAAGCGGGGAGGAATCGCCATGCCGAAGGTCCAGGCGAACGGAATCACCTTCAACTACGAGCAGCAGGGAAGCGGCGAGCCGCTGGTGCTCATTCCCTATCTCGCC
>JASHSH010000307.1 GCA_030040955.1 Rhodospirillales bacterium | reverse complement strand
TACTTCCGCTTGATCGGAAGCGAAATGGCCAAGGCAAAGCTGGTCGCCGAAGCGGGCGACAATGTCTCCGTGATCGGGGTCGCGGGTGAGGGTCCCGCGGCGGAGCGGGCGGGCGGGGGCGTGCGCGGCGGTCCCGAACCGGATCCGGCCTGGCGCCAGCGGCTGCTCTACGGCGCGGCCGGCCTGCTCAGCCTGGTCTGGATCGGCCTTGGACTGACCTGGATCTCGAACGCGGTGGGCTGGAGCAACCTGGTCCAGCTTCAGCCGACCGAGTTCGGCGGCCTGGCCGGCGCCTTGGTGGTCCCGCTCGCGCTGCTTTGGGTTTTCGTCGCCTTCCTCGACCGCGGCACCATCCTGCGCCGCGAGGCCGCGCGGATGCAGCTCTATCTCGACCGCCTCACCTATCCGAGCGACGACGCCGAGTCGCGCATCGCCGGCATATCCGAATCGCTGCGCCGGCAGGCGGGCGATCTGAGCCAGGCCTCGAACGAGGCGGCGCAGCGCGCCGAGGCCGTCCAGCAGTTGCTCGCGCGGCAGATCGACGAGCTGACCAAGCTCACCGAGCGCGTCGGCTCCGACACGTTGCGCGTGGTCAACAGCCTGCGCAACGAGGTGGAGACTCTGTCGCGCTACAGCGATTCCGCCGTCGAGCGCGTGATCGAGGTGCGCAACGTCACCCACGACCTCACCCGCGCGACCGACGAGGCGGTGGCGCGCGCGAAGGAATTCACCGTCAGCGTGGGCGAACAGGTCGAGCGGCTCGACTCGGTCGCCGCCAAGGCGGCGGAGCGGTCCGACGCCGCCGGCCAGGTGCTGCAAAAGGCGTCCGAGGGGGTGGGGCGCGCCGTCGCCTCCGCCTCCGACCGGATCGAGGTCCTGGGCACGACCGTGGCCAAGCAGGCCGAAGCGATCACCGGCGCGGTCGACCGGGCCGCGCAGCACACCGAGCAGGCCAGCGCGGATTTGCAGCGCCGCAACGAAACGCTCGACACGCTCTACGCGCGGCAGAATTCCGATCTCGCCGCGGCGGCGGCGCGGCTCAACGAGCAGACCCAGCGGGTCACCGCGGCGCTCGAATTGCAGGCCCAGAGCCTCGACCAGATCACCGAGCGCGTGCTCAGCCGGGTCAAGATCGTCGAGGAGGGGCTCGACGTGCAGACGCGCGAACTGTCCGCCGCCTCCGACCAGGCGATCACCCGCTTCCGCGAACTCGGCGAGGCGATGACGCGCCACGTCGAGGCGCTGAACACCGCCTCCGACGAGGCTTCGCAGCAGATGGGGGCGGTCGGCCAGGTGTTCCTCGAACGGCGCGACGAGGTCGAGGCCGCGACCGATCGCGCGATGGCCAAGGTGCGCGAGGTGGCCGACGGATTCCAGAGCCAGAACCGCTCGCTCGCCGCCAGCACCGACCAGATGGGCGTGCGCGCGCGCGAGCTCAACGAAGCGGTGCGCCAGCATGTCGACGAGTTGAACCGCGGCGCCGAGCGCGCGGCGGCGGCCTCGGAATCGATCCGCGCCACCCTGCGCAAGCAGGCCGACGAGCTGGCCGACATCACCAACCTGGTCGCCACCCAATCGAAGTTGAGCGAGGCCTCGCTCGGCCAGCAGGCGCGCCATCTGAACACGACCTCCGAGCAGGTGCTGGCCAAGATCAAGGCGATCTCCGACACGCTGCGTCAGAACGCCAACGATCTGGTCGCGGTGACCAGCCGCGCCGGTACCGAACTCGAGGCGGTGGGCGAGGTGCTGCGCCTGCGCAGCCAGGACGTGGCCGCCGCTGCCCAGCGCGCGGTGGCCGACGTGCAATACGTCTCCACCGGCTTCGACGAACAGGCCGCGCATCTGGTCAAGACGGCCGACCAGGCCGGCGGCGTGCTACGCGGTGCAGGCGAGGATCTGCGCCGGCAGTCCGACATCGTCACCGGCACGGCGGAAAAGGCGCGCGACGAACTGGGCGCGGTCGGCCAGACGCTGCGCGGGCAGGCTGGCGATCTCTCCCGCGTGGCGCAGGATTCGGCCGAGGTCATCAAGGTGTTCGGCCAGCGCCTGGGCGAGCACACGGTCGAGCTGGGCGACGTCGCCCAGCAGACCCAGACGCATGCGCAGAACTCGGGCGATTCGCTGCGCCAAGTCGCGCACGAGTTCGAGGAGCTGGCCGGCAAGGCGGCCTCGCAGGCCACCGCCGCGGTCGATCTGATGAAGGCCGGCATCCGCGAGCTGACGGCGAGCTCCGAGCGGATCAGCGCGCAGGTGCGCGGCTCGGGCGAATCGCTGCGCCGCCAGGCCCAGGAACTGTCCGAGTTCACCGAGCGCACCGCGACCCAGCTGCAAGCCTCGTTCGAGATGCTGCGGCAGAAGTCGAACGATCTCGGCGTCACCGGCGAGCGCATCTCGCACAATTCGGAATCCCTGGTCCAATCCTTCGCGCGCCAGTCCGAGGATTTGGTCAAGGCCTCGCGCGAGGCCGAGGACCGGGCGCGCGAGATGGAACGCCAGCGCGCCGATTCGCAGGTCGAGAGCTTCCTGCAGACCGCTGCCTACGTGGTCGAGAAGCTCCAGTCGCTTTCCGTCGACATCAGCCGCATCTTCCAATCCGGCATCGACGACAAGACCTGGCGCGAGTTCCATTCCGGCGACCAGTCGGTGTTCCTGCGCAAGATCCTCAAGAATCTCGACAAGCAGCAGATCGCCGCGATCCGCACCCGGTACGAGGAGGACGGGCAGTTCCGCGACTATGTGAACCGCTACCTCGCCGAGTTCGAGACGCTGCTAAACCAGGCCCGCGCCGCCGACCGCGCCGACGTGCTCACCGGCACCTTCACCAGCGCCGAAGTCGGCAAACTCTACCTCGTGCTCGCCCGCGCCCTCGGCCGCATGGAATAGGGGCGGACCGGGAGCGATGGCGCGCGCCTGCGCGGTGTGCGGGGGCGGGGGTTTCGCGTTCCTCGCCGCCGACGGCGATTATGAATGGGAGGTATGCGCGGACTGCGGCTTCGTGCGCGTGCGCGCCGATTTCTCGGTCGAGGACGCGACCGGGCACGAAGGCGAAGCGGCGGCCTCGATGTACGTCGCCGACTACGAGCGCAAGTTCGCCTCCAAGATGCGCCGGACGCGCCGCCGCGCCGCGCGCATGTGGCGCCGCCGCCCGGGCGACCGCTTTCTCGATGTCGGCAGCAATTACGGATTCATGGTCGAGGCCGCCGCCCGGCTCGGCTTCGCGGCCACCGGCGTCGAGATCAACCCGATCCTGGTCGAGATCGCGCGCAAGCGCTTCCCGGGCCGCGATTTCCGCGAAGGCGCGCTCGAGCGCCAACAACTCGGCGACGGCCGCTTCGACTGCGTCTACTGTTCCGAGGTGATCGAGCACACGGCCGATCCGCGCGCCTTCGTTCGGTCGATCGCGCGCGTGATGGCGCCCGGCGGCCTGCTCTATCTCACCACGCCGCATATCCGCGAATACCGCAAGCGGAGCTATCGCGGCATGGGCGCGCCGGGCCACAAGATGTATTTCACCGGCGCCAATCTCGAGCGGCTGCTGCGCGAGGCGGGTTTCGCCCGCGTGCGGCACGAATTCACCTTCCTGCGCGGGATCAAGGTCTGGGCGGAGCGCGCCTGAGCGCGCGGACTACTCCGCCGCCTTGCGCCGTCGCGCGCGCAGCAGTTCGAGTATCTGCGCCGCCGCTTCGGGAATGCTGGTGCCGGGGCCGTAGATCGCCGCCACGCCGGCGCGGGCGAGGAATTCGTAGTCCTGCACCGGGATCACGCCGCCGCAGACCGTGATCACGTCCTCCGCGCCCAGACGGCGCAGCTCGTCGACCAGTTGCGGCACCAGGGTGCGGTGCCCGGCGGCGAGCGAGGACACGCCGACCACGTGGACATCGTCCTCCACCGCCTCGCGCGCCGCCTCGGCCGGCGTCTGGAACAGCGGCCCGACATCGACGTCGAAGCCGATATCGGCGAAGGCGGAAGCGATCACCTTGGCGCCGCGGTCATGCCCGTCCTGACCGAGCTTGACCACCAGCAGGCGCGGGCGGCGGCCCTCCTCGGTGGCGAAGCGCTCGACTTCGGCCTGGATGCGCGCGAAACCCTCATCACCGGCGAAGCCGCCGCCATAGACTCCGGAGATCGAACGCGTGACCGCGCGGTGGCGGGAGAATACGATCTCCAGCGCGTCGGAAATCTCGCCCACGGTGGCCCGCGCCCGGCTTGCCTCGATGGCAAGCGCGAGCAGGTTGGCGTCACCGCGCGCGCCTTCGGTGAGCGCGGTCAGCGCGCGGCGACAGGCCATCTCGTCGCGGCTCGCGCGCAACCGCCGCAGCCGCTCGATCTGGCCCTCGCGCACCTTGCTGTTGTCGATCGCGCGCACCGGGATCTCGGGCTCGTCGTCGGCGAGGTATTTGTTGACGCCGACCACGACCTCCTCGGCCCGGTCGATCCGCGCCTGGCGCCGCGCGGCAGACTCCTCGATGCGCAGCTTGGCCATGCCCTGCTCGATCGCGCGAGTCATGCCGCCCAGCGCCTCGACTTCGTCGATCAGCTTCTGCGCTTCGGCGGCGAGCGAGGCGGTGAGCGCCTCGACATAGTAGCTGCCGCCCAGCGGGTCGATCACGTGCGAGATGCCGGTCTCTTCGGCGATGATCAGCTGGGTGTTGCGCGCGATCCGGGCGGAGAACGAAGTGGGCAGGGC
>JASHSH010000306.1 GCA_030040955.1 Rhodospirillales bacterium | reverse complement strand
CGCCCGAGGGCGCCTCGCTCAAGGAATCGAACAAGAATGTGCGCATCATCGCCGACATCTTCGCGCGCAAGATGGAGCGCTCGAAGACCCGGCTGCTGTGGGGCACCGCGAACCTGTTCTCGCATCGGCGTTACATGGCCGGCGCGGCGACCAATCCCGACCCCGATATCTTCGCCTACGCCGCCGCCCAGGTGAAGAACGCGATCGACGTGACCCATATGCTCGGCGGCGCGAACTATGTGCTGTGGGGCGGGCGCGAGGGCTACGAGACGCTGCTCAACACTGACCTGCGCCAGGAGCTCGACCAGCTCGGGCGGTTCATGCACATGGTGGTCGACTACAAGCACAAGATCGGCTTCAAGGGCACGATCCTGATCGAGCCGAAGCCGCAGGAGCCGACCAAGCACCAGTACGATTTCGACGTCGCCACGGTGCACGGATTTCTGCGCAGCTACGGGCTGGAGAAGGAGATCAGGCTCAACATCGAGGCCGGGCATGCCTTCCTCGCCCATCACGGCTTCGACCACGAAATCGCGCTCGCGATCGCCTTTGGCGTGTTCGGCTCGATCGACATGAACCGCAACGACTTCCAGTCGGGCTGGGACACCGACCAGTTCCCCAACAACCTGCTCGACGTGGCGCTGCCCTATTATCACATCCTCAAGGCGGGCGGATTCGGCGCCGGCGGGACCAATTTCGACGCCAAGATCCGCCGCCAGTCGCTCGACCCGGTCGATCTCCTGCATGCGCATGTCGGCGGCATGGACACCTGCGCGCGCGCGATGATCGCGGCCGCCGCCATGGTCGAGGACGGGACGCTGGCCGGACTGCTCGACGAACGCTATGCGGGCTGGCGCTCGGCCGAGGGCAAGGCGATCCTCAAGGGCAAGCGCACGCTCGAGGACATGGCCGCGCTGGTCGACAAGAAATCGCTCGACCCGCAGCCGCGCTCGGGCCGCCAGGAATTCCTGGAGAATCTGGTCAACAAATTCGTTTGAGGCGCGTCGCCTTCGCCTCATTCGCGGGCGGAATGTGCTTCCCGAGACCCGCGCGCCTTGCAACGCTGGGGGCGATATGCTAGGTAACCGTCGCGCTGCGGGGAGAGGTTCCGGCGCGCATAATTTACTATTATGTGTCAATAGGTTCCGGGCGCTTTCGCGGATCGCCGGGGACTTTCCCGGGGGCTGATTTCCGTGGCATCCGAAGACAGGGGCGCAATCGCCGACCGCTACGCGCTCGCGCTGCTCGAACTGGCGGAGGAATCCGCCGCGCTCGACCCCATAGCCGCCGATTTGCGCGCGCTGCGCGCGATGATCGCGGAGAGTGCGGACCTGCGCCGCCTGCTGGTCAATCCGGTGATCGACCGCGGGTTGCAGGAGCGCGCCATCGCCGCGCTGGCTGCGCGCGCGCAATTCGGGCTGCTGGTCGTCAAGTTCCTCGGCCTGATGGCCCGCAAGCGCCGGCTGTTCGCGCTGGAAGGCGCGATCGGCGCGTTCTTCGCCCGGCTCGCGGCCAAGCGCGGCGAGGCGGTCGCGCGTGTCGCCTCCGCCCGGCCGCTCAGCGAATCCCAGCTTCAGGCGGTCGCGTCCGCGCTGCATCGCGCGCTCGGGCGCGGCACCAGCGTCGAAGCGGTGGTGGATTCGAGCCTGCTCGGCGGCCTGGTCGTCCAGGTCGGCTCGCGCATGATCGACGGTTCGCTCAAGACCAAGCTGCAACGGCTCTCGCTCGCCATGAAAGGTGTCGGTTGATGGAAATCCGTGCCGCGGAAATCTCCTCCATCTTGAAGGAACAGATCGCCAGCTTCGGCACCGAGGCCGAGGTCGCCGAGGTCGGCAAGGTTCTCTCCGTCGGCGACGGCATCGCCCGCGTCTACGGGCTCGACACGGTGCAGGCCGGCGAGATGGTCGAGTTCCAGGGCGGCATCCGCGGCATGGCGCTAAACCTCGAATCCGACAATGTCGGCGTGGTGATCTTCGGCGACGACGGCCCGATCAAGGAGGGCGACACCGTGCGCCGCACCGGCGCCATCGTCGAGGTGCCGATCGGCAAGGGCCTGCTGGGGCGCGTGGTCGACGCGCTCGGCAATCCGATCGACGGCCGCGGCCCGATCAAGGCGGAGGGGCGCGCCCGCGTCGACGTCAAGGCGCCCGGCATCATTCCGCGGCGCTCGGTGCACGAACCGATGTCGACCGGGCTGAAGGCGATCGACGCGCTGATCCCGATCGGCCGCGGCCAGCGCGAGCTGGTGATCGGCGACCGCCAGACCGGCAAGACCGCGATTCTGGTCGACACCATCCTCAACCAGAAGCGCTTCAACGAGCGCGGCGACGAGAAGCAGAGGCTCTACTGCGTCTATGTCGCCGTCGGCCAGAAGCGCTCGACCGTGGCGCAGATCGTCAAGACCCTCACCGACAACGGCGCGATGGACTATTCGATCGTAGTCTCGGCCAGCGCCTCGGAGCCGGCGCCGATGCAGTTCCTCGCGCCCTATGCCGGCTGCGCCATGGGCGAGTATTTCCGCGACCACGGCATGCACGCGCTGATCATGTACGACGACCTGTCCAAACAGGCCGTCGCCTACCGCCAGATGTCGCTGCTGCTGCGCCGGCCGCCAGGCCGCGAGGCCTATCCGGGCGACGTGTTCTATCTGCATTCGCGCCTGCTCGAACGCGCCGCCAAGATGAACGACCATCACGGATCGGGCTCGCTCACCGCGCTTCCCGTCATCGAGACCCAGGCCAACGACGTGTCGGCCTATATCCCGACCAACGTCATCTCGATCACCGACGGCCAGATCTTCCTGGAGACCGAGCTGTTCTACCGCGGCATCCGCCCGGCGGTGAATGTCGGACTTTCCGTCTCCCGCGTCGGCTCGGCGGCGCAGATCAAGGCGATGAAGCAGGTCGCCGGCACGATCAAGCTCGAACTCGCGCAGTACCGCGAGATGGCCGCCTTCGCCCAGTTCTCCTCGGATCTCGATCCGGCGACCCAGAAGCTGCTCAACCGCGGCGCCCGGCTGACCGAGCTGCTCAAGCAGCCGCAATACGCGCCGATGCCGACCGAGGAGCAGGTGGTGGTGA
>JASHSH010000305.1 GCA_030040955.1 Rhodospirillales bacterium | reverse complement strand
AGTCGCGGCGCCCAAAGGATGCATGCGACATGAGCAAGGATCGGACAAGTTGTGATCGGGGCCGGGGACGCATCGAAGGCGCGCCTGTCGCCGCTGCCCAAATTCCGTTCAGCTGCGCAAAAACTCCGCAAACGCGGAATTGGAGGGATCCATGACGAGACGCTGGAACGCGCGGTCCGGGCCGTTCGGGGGCCGGGACCGTGGCACGCGCTTTGCTCCCCCGAAGCTGTCCTCTAACGGATGGATCACGACCATGGACAATCGCAACCAGATTGCCGCTCGCACCACGATTGAGGCGCCCGCCATCCTCCGCGACCGCCGCCGATTCCTGAAAATGGCGGGCCTGCTTTCCGGCGTGTTCCTCGCGCCCGCGGGAGTGCTCGGCTTCGGCCGGCGCGCCTTCGCGATGGACAAGACCGTGCATCAGCTGGGCTGGATCAAGTCGATCCAGTTCGGCGGACACTTCGCCGCGATCGAGAAGGGCTATTTCGCCGATCAGGGCATCGACGCCGAATTCCTCGCCGGCGGTCCCGGCGACGACACCACCGCCGCGCTCGCGACCGGGCATGCGATGACCTCCGACTCGGACGTGACCGGCGTGATTCAGGCGCGCATCGGCGGCGTGCCGGTGAAGGCCTTCGCCGCGATCATGCAGAAGGCGCCGGGCGCGATCATGAGCCTGGCCTCGAAGCCGCTGAAGACGCTGAAGGACCTGCCGGGCAAGACCATCGCGCTGCCCAACGTGGTGCGGCCCGAGCTTGATTCGCTGTTGGCGGCGGCAGGGCTCGACCCGAAGTCGGTGAACTACGTGCCGGTGGGCACCGATCCCGGGATGCTCGCCGCCGGCGCGGTCGACGGGTACTATGGCTGGGCCACCAACCAGGGCGTGATGCTCCAGGTGCGCGGCGTCCAGATCTACGCGGCCTACATGAACGATCTCGGCCTGCCCGGCTATGCCGGCGTGCTCTACGCCACCGACGACACGCTGTCGAGCAAGAAGGATGTGCTGGTCCGCTGGCTGAAGGCCGAAATCAAGGGCTGGCAGTGGTTCCTCGACAATCCCGACGAGATGGCCAAGCTGATGGTCGAGAAATACGGCCAGCGCGGCCTCGATCTCAAGGCGCAGACCGCCGAGGCGCATGTCTACAAGGACTTCATCCCGGTGGGCGACGCGGCGACGCACGGTCTGCTCTGGGTCGACCCCGACGTGTTCGCCAAGGGCATGCAGTTCTCCATCGCCGCCGGCGAGATGAAGGCCGGCCAGGTCAAGATCGAGGACGTGGTGACGCAGGAACTGATCAAAGCTGCGCACGCCTGAGCGTCAGAGCGTTGGTCCGGTAGAGCGGCGCGCCGCGCCTTCGGGGGCGGTGCGCGCGGGGATGTGTTTTGCCCGGCCGGGCGCGGCGGCCGCGCTCGGCGCGACCGAGATCGCGTTCGCGGACGGGCGGATCACGGCGCTCGCACCCGTCGTCGCGGGCAAGGACGATCCCGCGGCGGGCCTGGCCGCCCTGCCCGCGCTCGCCAACGCCCACGATCACGGCCGCGGCCTGCGCACGGTATCGTTCGGCGCGCGCGACGACACGTTGGAGACCTGGATCGCCGCGCTGGCGCTCGAGCCCAGGGTCGATCCATATCTTCGCGCCGCCGTCGCCTTCGCCCGCATGGCCGAGAGCGGCGTATGCGCGACCAACCATTGCCACAACACGCAGGACCCGGCCCATCTGGTGGACGAGGCCCGCGCGGTGGCGAAGGCGGCGCGCGACGTCGGCATCCGGGTCGCCTTCGCCGTGCCGCTGATGGACCGCAACCCGTTCGTCTACGGCGACCTCGCCCGATTGCGGGAATTCCTGCCGCCGGACCGGACCGGTCTGGTCGGCTCGGCCGACGCGCGCTTCCGGCCGGCGCGCGAGGCGCTTGCCGCGGTCGACGCGATCGCCGAGTTCGAGCACGAGCTGTTCGCGGTGCAATATTGTCCGGTCGGCCCGCAGTGGGTCCGGGACGAGACGCTGGCGGAGGTCGCGCGCGCCTCGGCCGAGACCGGCCGGCGCGTGCACATGCATCTGTTCGAGACGGAGCGGCAGCGGCGATGGGCGGATGCCGCCTATCCCGGCGGGCTGGTCCGCCGCCTCGACGAGATCGGCCTGCTGTCGCCCCGCCTTACCATCGCGCACGGCGTGTGGCTGCGCGACGACGAGTGCGCGCTGCTGGCCGAGCGCGGCGTGGTGGCTTCGGTCAATGCCTCGTCGAATCTGAGGCTGCGCTCGGGGCACGCGCCGGTCGCGCGATTCGTCGGGGCCGGAATTCGCTTCGGCATCGGTCTCGACGGGATGGCGTTCGACGACGACGAGGACATGCTGCGCGAGCTGCGCCTGATGTTCGCGCTGCATCGCGGCTTCGGCGGCATCGAGACGCTGGACCCGGCCCTTTTGTTCCGCGCCGCCTGCGTGGACGGACGCCGCACGGTGGTCGCCGACGGGGGCGGGGAACTGGTCTCCGGCGCGCCGGCGGACATCATGCTGCTCGACTTCCAGGCCATGGCCGAAGACTCGATGGACGGCGCCATTTCTCCGCTCGATCTCATGCTGACGCGCATGGCGAAAGGCCATCTGCGCAAGCTGATCGTGGCCGGGCGGGCCGTGGTCCTGGAGGGTCGCGCGGTCGGCGTCGACCGGCCCGCGCTCGAATCCGCCCTGCTCGAGGAGGCGCGCGCGCGTTGGCGCGATTCTCCGCCGCGCCTCGAAGACACCGCCGCGATTCAGTCCGCCATCCGCCGCTTCTACGAATGCGGCTGCCACGCGGAGATGCCGCCCGCGCCGGCCAAGGGAAGGGGGAAGACGCCGTGAGCGAGATCGCCCTCGCCGGCGTGAGCAAGTCCTTCGCTATCGCCCACAAGGCGGTGCACGCGCTGGCCGAGGTCTCGCTCACCCTGCCGAAGGGGGGGTTCTACGCCTTGATCGGGCCCTCGGGCTGCGGCAAGTCGACGCTGCTGCGCCTGATCGCCGACATACTCCGTCCCGATGCGGGCAGTATCTCGATCGGCGGCCATCCGCCCGCCGAGGCGCGCAAGCGCCACGAGATCGGCTTCGTGTTCCAGGACGCGAGCCTGCTGCCCTGGCGCAGCGTGCTCGACAATGTCCGGCTGCCGATCGAGATCGCGGGCCGCTCGGTCGCCAACCCGGCCGATCCGATGCAGCTGATCGAGCTGGTCGGGCTGGCCGACTTCGCGCACGCCCGGCCCTCGCAGCTCTCCGGCGGCATGCAGCAGCGTGTCTCGATCGCGCGGGCGCTCGCCCTGCGCCCCAAGGTGCTGCTGCTCGACGAGCCGTTCGGGGCGCTCGACGAGATTACCCGCCAGCGCATGAATCTCGAGCTGCTGCGCATCTGGCAGGAGACCGGCACCACGGCGGTCCTGGTCACCCACAATATCAGCGAGGCGGCCTTCCTCGCCGACCGAGTCCATGTGCTGGCCGCCCATCCCGGACGCATCGTGGCCGAGATCGGGGTCGGGCTCGCCCGCCCGCGGACGCTGGCGCTGATGCGCACCAATTCCTTCGCCCAAGCGCAGAACGCATTGCGCGACGCGCTGTTTGGCGAGGACGGCGCGGCCGAGGAGGAGGCCGAAATCGCCGCCGGGCAGGCGCCGACGTGAGCGCGGCCGCGTCCCGTGCCGCGGAAGCCGCGCGTGCCGGGATCCGGCTGCCCGGCATGGCCCAGTCCTTTGGCATCCCGCTTCTTCTGTTCGCGGCCATCGTCGCCCTGCTTGAGTGGTTGAAGGATTCCGGGCACCTGCCGATCACCGTGCCCGCGCCGAGCCAGGTCGCGGAGGCGTTCCTGCAAAGCTACGGGGACCTTCTCTATCACATGGGTCCGACCGTGCTGGGAGCGGTGCTCGGTTACGCGCTCGCCATTTCCATCGCGCTCGCGTTGGCCGCGATCGCGACCAGCGTGCGCGGAGCCGAGCCGCCGATTTTCCGCATCGGCGTGGCGATCGATTCGATCCCGTTGATCGCGCTGACGCCGATCCTGATGGTGTGGGTGGGCAACGGGCTCTCTTCGCGCATCGCCATCGCGACCATCGCGTCGCTGTTTCCGCTCATCGTGGGATCGATCCGCGGATTCCGGGCGGTGGAGCAGAACGCCTCCGAGCTGTTCCACGTGCTGTCCGCGAGCCGCGGCCAGGCGATGGTCAAGCTCGCGCTGCCCTCGGCGCTGCCTTACCTGTTCGCCGCCTTCAAGATCGCGGCGCCGCTCGCCATTCTCGGCTCCCTGATCGCCGAATGGGTGAGCGCGGACCGCGGCCTGGGCATCATGATGGTCTACGCTCTGTTCTCCTTCAATGTTCCGCTCGCCTGGCTGACCATCCTGGCGGTGTGCGCGCTGGCCGCTCTCGCTTACGGGTTGGTGGCCGGGATCGAGCGCCTGGTGGTCGGCGCGGGTTCCGGCGAGCGCCTGCATTCGGACGGGTGATGGCGGACGGCGCGTCCCTGGCTTCTCGGGTTCCCGCCGCGCGGCGCGCGGGCGGGTTCGATGTCGCGCGGTTCGCTCGGTCCGCGGCGCCGATGGTCGCCCTCGCCCTGCTGTTCTTTCTCGTCTGGCACCTGGTGGTGCAAGCCTTCGCGGTTCCGCCCTATGTCATGCCGAGCCCGATCGCCACGCTGCGCACCGTGGCGACCGAATGGCACGGCATTGCCGGCGCCGCCGCCTTCACGCTGCGCAACGCGATCGCCGGCCTGGTCGTCGCCTTCACCATCGCGATCCTGCTGGCCGCCCTTTTCGTGACCTCGGACGTCGCGACGCGCGCGGTGCTTCCGCTCGTGATCGCGATCCGCACCGCGCCCGTCCTCGCGATCGCGCCGCTTCTGATCCTGATGTTCGGTCGCGGCATCGGAACCTCCATCGCCGTGGTGGTCATCGTCTCCTTCTTCCCGACCATGGTGAACGCGATGCGGGGCTTCCGCGCCTCGCACCGCAGCGCGCTCGAACTGATGCATGTGCTGGGCTCGTCGCGGTTGCAGATCTTCCGCAAGGTACGGCTGCCCTTCGCCCTGCCCTTCATTTTCACCGGACTGCGCTCGGCCGCGACCAGCGCGGTACTCGCGGCGATGCTGGCCGAGTGGCTGAGCGGCGCACCCGGGCTCGGCACCTATATCCTGAACGCCGCCGCGCACAGCCGGGCCAATCTGCTATGGGCGGCGGTACTGGTCAGCATGGCGATGGCGATGATTATGTATTCCCTGTCCAGCCAGGTGGAGCGCTGGCTCTCCGACTGGCGCGGATAAGGGCTTAAGCGGGAAGGGATGGGGCGTGGGCGATTTGGAGGGACGGGTTGCGATCGTGATCGGCGCGGCCAAGGGAATTGGCGTCGGAATCGCCGAGCGGCTCGCCGCCGAAGGCTGCAAGCTGGTCATCGGCGATATCGACCCGGCCGCGGGCGGGGCCATTGCTTCGCGCCTCGGCCGGCCGGGCTCCGTCCGCTTCGTCGAGGTTGCGATCGAGCGTCCGGGCGAGGCCGACCGGCTGATCGGGGCGGCGCTGGACTCGTTCGGCCGCCTCGACATCCTGGTCCAGAACGCCGGCATCTATCCCTGGCAGCTGATCGAGGACACCGACGCCGCCGACTGGGACCACGTGCTCGCGGTCAATCTGCGCGGATGCTTCCTCGCCGCGCGGGCGGCGCTGAAGCCGATGCGCGAACGGAAATATGGCCGCATGGTGTTCACCTCGTCGATCACCGGGCCCCGGGTCAGCAGTCCCGGTCACGGCCACTATTCGGCCAGCAAGGCCGGCATCAACGGATTCATTCGCGCGGCGGCGCTCGAGTTCGCGGGCTACGGCATCACCGTGAACGGGGTGGAGCCGGGCAACATCATGACCGAGGGTCTATCGGCGGGCCGCAGCGAGCATTTCATCAGGACCATGGAGGCGAGCATTCCGGTCGGACGTCTCGGCACGCCGCGAGACGTCGCCCACGCCGTGGCGTTCCTGGCGAGTCCGGCGTCGGAATTCATCACCGGCACGACGATCGTCGTCGACGGCGGCCAGACGCTGCCCGAAGGGCTCGACTTCCGGCTCGGGCGATAGCGTCCGATTTGTCCGCCAATCCCGACGCGACGAGCGCGGTCATTCTCGCCCGAGAGGTGGTCCACCCATGGAACTGACCGACAAGATCGCGTTCGTCACCGGGCCGGCCAAGGGCATGGGCCGCGCGATCAGCCTGGCCCTGGCCCGCGAAGGAGCTTCCGTCGCGCTGGCGGGCCGCGACATCGAGGCCATCGCTCCGGTAGCCGCCGAGATTCGCGCGCTGGGCCGGGGAGCCGAGACGTTCTCTTGCGATGTGACCAGTCCCGGCGCGGTCGATGGCGCGGTGACGCGGGCGCTCGCGGCGTTCGGGCGCATCGATATCCTGGTCAATATCGCGGGCGGAAGCGGCCCCATCGGCAAGACGCTCGCCGACACCGCGCCCGACGAATTCGACCACATCATCGAACTCAACCTGAAGGGTTCCTTCCTGACCTGCCGCGCGGTGCTTCCCTCGATGATCGCGCGGCGCTACGGCAAGATCGTCAATGTGGGCGGCACGTTCGGATTGCGGGGGCGCGCCCTGCGCGGAGCGTACAGCGCCTCGAAATGGGGCCTGCGCGGTGTCACCAAAAGCCTCGCCCTGGAGGTCGGGCGCCACAATATCAACGTGAATTGTGTGTGCCCCGGCATGGTCGAGGGGCCGCGCTTCGACAGGGTCTGCGCCGAGCTGGCGACGCGGACGGGCCTCACGATCGAGCAGGCCCGCCTCGAGCACGCCAAGGAGTATGCGCTGCTCCGGGTTTCGACCGCCGACGATGTGGCCAACGCGGTGATCTTCCTCGCCAGCGACCGGTCGCGGCAGATCACCGGCCAAGATCTCGCGGTCGATGGCGGATGGGTCATTTGAGGCTCGTTCGGGGCCGAGCGAGCAGCGAATTCGGGTGCCGGACGAGGGGCCGATGAAAGTGAAAACTGCCGGCTGATTTGGCCGCCGGCACCGACGCCCCATCAGCGATTGCCGTCGGACCCGTGCGGACCGCGCGTTCTGAATGATGCCGCGATTCGAATAAGTGGCGTGCCGGCTCCTTGCCAGATCACGGCTCGTATCGTGCGCACGTTTCCGGCGCGGCGAACTGCACTTGGTCGGCGAATTGATTCGCATTGGTGCCCCAGGCCGGACGCGAACCAGCGGGCCCGCGCGGGCAACGGATTTCGAGGCTCCGCGCAATCCGGCGATGTCAATTATCCAGATGTCCGCCACCTGTCGGACTTCGGTGGATTTCCGTCGAAAGTCTGAGGCGTTTTGCGCCCCGTCGGACGCGCGGCGACCGGATGGCCCGGCGTCAACTCCGCTCCCCCATCGCGCCCCCGAGCATCAGATGGCCGATCTCCGGATTGGCGAGCAGCGCGGCGGCACTGTCTTGCAGCCGCACCCTGCCCTGCTCCATGACGATGGCGAAGTC
>JASHSH010000304.1 GCA_030040955.1 Rhodospirillales bacterium | reverse complement strand
CGCGCTCGACGGGCTGCCGCTGATCTTCGAGCTGCGCCGCCAGGCCGACGGGCGGACCATCGTGATGCCGGGCGGCGGGATCAACGCCGGCAACGCGCGCAAGATCGCGCGGCATTCCGGCGCGCGCGAGATGCATTTCGCCGCGCTCGAGAAGCGGGAGAGCCCGATGAAGTTCCGCCGCGCCGAGCTCTATATGGGCGACGGCAGCAAGGGCGCGGAATATTCGCGCCAGGTGACCATGACGCAGCGCGTGCGCGCGATCATCGCGGCGGCGCAATCGTGAGCGAGCCGCGGCGCAACGAATTCGGCCAGCCGATCGGCGCGCCGGTGCCGGGATGGACGGAGCGGCCCCGTCCGCCGCGTTCGCCGATGATCGGGCGCTATTGCCGCGTCGAGCCGGTGGAGATCGCGCGTCACGCCGCCGATCTGTGGGCAGCTTACGCCGAGGACAAGGAAGGCCGGGTGTGGACCTACATGCCGCTCGGGCCGTTTTCGTCCGAGCGCGACTACCGCGCCTGGCTGGAGAAGGCGGCGGCGCTGGACGATCCGATGCAGCACGCGATCGTGGACGGGCCGAGCGGACGCGCGGTCGGCGTCGCGACCTTCATGCGGATCGACCCGCCGGTCGGCGTGATCGAGGTGGGCGGGATCGCCTATTCGCCGAGGCTGCAACGCACGCGCGCTTCTACCGAGGCGATGTATCTGATGATGCGGCGCGCGTTCGACGAGCTGGGCTACCGCCGCTACGAGTGGAAATGCGATGCGCTGAACGCGCCCTCGCGCGCCGCCGCCGAGCGGCTGGGATTCCGGTTCGAGGGCATCTTCCGCCAGGCCCTGGTCTACAAGGGCCGCAACCGCGACACCGCCTGGTTCTCGATCCTCGATTCGGAATGGCCCAGCCTGCGCGCGGGGTTCGAGCGCTGGCTCGATCCGGCGAATTTCGACGCCGAGGGCGGCCAGCGCGAGCGGCTGTCGGCGCTGACGGGTGCGGGGGTGAAGTAGGCGGGGGGCGAAGGCAGGGTGAAATATGACCGCCCCCACCCCTACCCTCCCCGCGCAAGCGGGGGAGGGAGTCCTTCCTGAGTGCACGTCTCTTCCCCGGGGCAAGCGGAAAAGGGAGTTCTTCCTGGGTGCACGTCCCCTCCCCTTTAACGGGGAGATCGACGTATACGTCGATGGGTGGGGTGGGGGAGTCGCGACTCGGAGCGCGGCAGGCGACTCCGTCACCCTTCCGGCTACTGGTGGAGCTGGGCGCGGAGGGCGGCGGCCTGCTTGCGCAGCATTTCGAGCGCACGACGGGCTTGCAGCGTCTTTTGATGCGCGATGCGCAGGTTGGCGACGTCGGTCTGCAAGGCCTGGGTGTTGCCGGCCTGGCGGTCGGCCACCGCCTTCTGCCGCGCCGCCACCTCGGCCTGCTGGTCCTGGAGCATCGCCTGGCGAGTGACCAGGATCTGATGCTCGATCTGCACCAGCTGGGCGTTGGTCGGCTTGGGCGGCGGCGGCGGCGAGGTCGGCGACGAAGTCTGCGCGGCCGCGCCCCGCGCCAGCAGCAGCAGGCCGCAGACGAGACTGGCAGATATGAATCGGCGCGGATTCGATTTCATCTAGGACCCCCCGGCCCGCTGGCGCGGCCTAGTGCATGCGCGGCGGCAGCGGCCCGCCGGCGGACGGCGCCAGCGAGCGGACGAAGACCAGTATCTCGTCCCATGCCGCCAGCGCGACCAGCCCGATCACGATCGACAGCGCCAGCATGCATAGCAGGAACACGACATTGGGGAATGTGACGAGCGGATGGATGCGCCGGTCGCGGCGCCGGCGCCGGTTGGTGCGATGCTCGGCGCCGCCGACCACGGTGAGGAACAGGCGAATGCCGAGGATCGGCAGGCTCAGGCGCAGATTGACCGGATGGCGCCGCCAGGTGCCGGGCCGGGCGGCTTCCCAGACGGCGGCGCGCTGCTCAGGGGTGAGTGCCTCCAGAATCTCGGGCGGCAACCGCGCCAGCGGATCGGAGATATCGGCCATCCCTGCGTTTTTGCCCCTGTGCAGCCTGCGCCCGGACCCCCGACCGAGCGCGGCGGAGTGTAACCGCTAGCCCGGCCACTGCCCAGGGGGTAGGCCGGCGCGCGCAAATCGGCGCGATACGTATACTATGGCGGGCGCGGGCGGAGATGCGCGCGGAGCGCGAAGGATCGGGGAAGGGACTCGCTTGGGCCTGCCGGGAGCGTTGCGCACCATCGTATGCACGGCCGCCGACGCGGGCTATTTCCCGCTTCTCGAAGGGCTGGTGCGTTCGCTGAAGGCGGGCGAATACGCGCGCTCCTTGCCCATCGGCGTGCTCGATCTCGGCCTCGCCGCGGAGCAACGCGCCTGGCTGGCGGCGCAAGTGGCCGCGCTGGTCGTGCCCGGCTGGGACGCGGACTTCCCGGGGCGTGCCCGCGCGCCGTCCCACTATCGGGCGATGACCGCGCGGCCATACCTTCCGCGCCATTTCCCCGGCTTCGAGCTGATCCTCTGGCTCGACGCCGACACCTGGGTGCAGGACGATTCGGTGCTGCCGGTGTTCCTGGCCGCCGCCGCCGAGGGCAAGCTCGCCATCGTGCCCGAGCTCGATCGCAGCTATTGGACCATGTACAAGCCGCCCAAATGGTTCGGCTGGGGGCAGAACCAGAAGGCCTTCGCCTGGGGTTTCGGCATGCGCGCGGGATACCGCTACGGGCGCAACCCGATCCTGAACTCGGGCGTATTCGCGCTCGCCGCCGAGGCGCCGCACTGGAAGAT
>JASHSH010000303.1 GCA_030040955.1 Rhodospirillales bacterium | reverse complement strand
CCGAGGGCGAGCCGCCGATCTTCACCCAGAACGAAGTCGACGTGCTCGAGAAACTGTCCACCCGGCGCCAGGAACTGGATGCCCGCGAGCACGACATCGAGGCGCGCGAAAACCTGCTGAAGGCGGCCGAGGACCGCATCGACAAGAAGATCGCCGAGATGAAGGCGCTGCAAACCGACGTCCAGGGCATGCTCAAGCAGATCGACGAGCAGGACCTCGCCAAGCTGAAGAACCTGGTCAAGATCTACGAGAACATGAAGCCGAAGGAAGCGGCGCGCGTGTTCGAGCAGCTGGAGATGCCGATCCTGCTCGACGTGGTCGAGAACATGAACGTGACCAAGGTCGCGCCGATCATGGAGGCGATGGACCCGGCCAAGGCCAAGTCGCTGACCGACGCCATCGCCGAGCGCCGCGCCACCAAGATCGAGGGCCAGGCGCCGGCCGCCGCCCAGACCCAGGGCCAGAACCAGCTGCCCGGCCAGCCGCCCGCCGCCGGCGGCTAGCCAACGGACTCAACGCCTGCCGCCTACCGCCTGTGCCGGTGCACCTCGCCGGTCGGGTCGATGACCTTGTCGTCGGCGCCGGAGCGGCCGCTGTAGAACACCAGCCCCATCAGCCCGATCGACAGGAACGCGGTCACCGCGATGGTGATGATCAGGGCGATCACCCCGTCCTCGCTGAGCCCGAGATCGACATAGCCGCCCAGCAGCCACACCGCGATCAGCGCGGCGGCCAGGATCGCCAGGCACACGCCGACATAGCGCAGCAGCCAGCCGCGAACCGTCATTTGGTCCTCCAGGCGCGCCCGCGCCCCGATTGACCCCGCCCACCGGCTTGGGGAACATGCTCGCACCGGCCGCGGCGGGAGCGCAAGAACGGCCGCGCGAGGAGGCATCCATGCTCGGGCAGATGATGAACTGGTCGCTGACGATTCCGAAAATCCTGGAATACGCGGCCGCCATGCACGGCGATACCGAGATCGTCTCGCGCACGGTCGAGGGGCCGGTCCACCGCTACGGCTACGCCGACGCCGCCAAGCGCGCGCGCAAGCTCGCCAACGCGCTTCGCAGGCTCGGCGTCGGCGAGGGCGACGTGGTCGGCACCCTGGCCTGGAACGGCTACCGCCATTTCGAGATCTACTACGCCGTCTCCGGCATCGGCGCGGTGTGCCACACCATCAATCCGCGCCTGTTCGCCGAGCAGCTCGTCTATATCGTCAACCACGCCGCCGACAAATACATCTTCCTCGACCTCACCTTCGTGCCGCTGGCCGAGAAGCTGCTCGCCCAGTTCAAGGGCGTGAAGGGCTTCGTGCTGATGACCGACCGCGCGCACATGCCCGCCGCCACCGCGCTGCCCAATCCGATCTGCTACGAGGAGCTGATCGCGCCCGAACCCGATTCCATCGCCTGGCCCGACCTCGACGAAAACACCGCCTCGGGCCTGTGCTACACCTCGGCCACCACCGGCAATCCGCGCGGCGCGCTGTACAGCCACCGTTCCACCGTCCTGCACGCCTTCGCGCATTGCATGCGGCTGCCCGGCATCTCGGCCGAGGGTGTGATGCTGCCGGTGGTGCCGATGTTCCACGTCAACGCCTGGGGCGCGCCCTACGGCGCGCCCATGGTGGGCGCGAAGCTGGTCTTCCCCGGTCCCAATCTCGATGGCGCGAGCCTGCACGCGCTGATGGACCAGGAGCAGGTCACCTTCAGCGCCGGCGTGCCCACGGTGTGGCTCAACCTGCTCAACCATCTCGACCAGGTCGGCAAGAACCTGGCGACGGTGAAGTACATGCTGATCGGTGGCTCGGCCTGCCCGCAGGCGATGATCGAGGCCTTCGCCAAGCGCGGCATCGAAGTGATCCACGCCTGGGGCATGACCGAGACCAGCCCGCTCGGCGTGGTCAACACGCCCAAGCGCAAGCAGCTCGCGCTCGGGCCGCAGGAGCGCATGCAGCTCGCGCTCAAGCAGGGCAGGCCCGGCTTCGGGGTCGAGATCAAGATCGCCGACGCCGAGGGCCGCGCGCTGCCCTGGGACGGCAAGGCGTTCGGCACGCTCAAGGTGCGCGGGCCGTGGGTGTGCAGCGGCTATTTCCGCCAGCCGCCGATGGCGACCCACGATGCCGAGGGCTGGTTCGACACCGGCGACGTCGCCACCATCGATGCGGATGGATTCGTCGAGCTGGTCGACCGCACCAAGGACGTGATCAAGTCGGGCGGCGAGTGGATCAGCTCGATCCAGCTGGAGAACATCGCCATCGCGCACCCCGCGGTGCAGGAGGCCGCCGCGATCGCGCGCAGGGACGCCAAATGGGGCGAGCGGCCGCGCCTGGTCGTCGTGCTGCGCAAGGACGCCAAGCTCGGCGCGGACGAGCTGCGCGACTTCTTCGCCGGCAAGGTGGCGAAATGGGCGGTGCCCGACGATGTGGTCATCGTCGAGCAGCTGCCGCACACCGCCACCGGCAAGATCCTCAAGCGCGAGCTGCGCGACAAATACGGGACGTGAGGGCCGGGTGGGCCGCTTGGTCACCAAATCCGAAAGTTCACATTCTAAACTAGCGTAAATGGCAATGCGGTAAGCGTAATTGACGAACATCAAGCACGTGCGACACAATTACTACAACCTATAGGGAGACAAAATAGGAACCTTATCAACATTTTGTGGTTAGGGGGAGGAGGAAAATGCCGAATATTGAGCCCGGTACGAGAATTAGGATTAGGTGCAAGGTTAGTCCGGGCCCATTTTCCGACGAACCTGTTGTCACTCTGAACACGGTTGACGGGCCAATCAGTGGCTTCATCGCATCCGAGGATCTAATTCAATCCCACGGCAACACGTTCGTGCGTGGCGTTGTGCAGGCGGTGAATGGCGACGTAGTTAAGGTGTGGGTTAGGGGATCATTTTTCACCACGAATGGCCTTGCTGCCATGCGGCGCGATGAGGTGATGGCAGCTTAGCGGGCCAAGAGAGGTTTTAATGACCATACTGTCTCAAGCCGAGATACGTGAGGCAGTAGAAAAGGGTGAGATCAAGTTTGATCCGCCGCTCCAATCCACTCAATGGCACGAAGCGACGATTGATCTTCGCTTGGGGTTCAAATTCACGAAATGGAAAGACACTCCAGCAATTAGTTACTCGCTAGCGCGAGGCTTCGACGCCATAGCAGACATGGGGTTGTGGTCAGAAAAGGTGTTAAAAGAGGTGGATGAACATGGCCACCCTGAGTCTTATCCGCTTGGCTCTAACGAATTCGTGCTTGGCCAAACATTCGAAAAAATCTGGATACCTAGGAGCCTAATAGCGATGGTCGAAGGTCGCAGCTCTTATGCCAGAGCTGGCGTTTCCGTGCATCAGACTGCACCATTTCTCCAGCCGGGCTGGTCTGGCCAAATCACCCTCGAAATCAGGAACAGCGGACCGTTGAACCTTTCCTTGTGCCCAGGCGTCGACAGGCCATGCCAGGTGGCCTTTATTCGTCTTACGAGCGTAGTCCCGGAAGACCTCGCGTACGGAGCGAAGGCCGGAGACATCTTCCAAGATCAAGTTAGTCCGATGGGGAAGGCTAAGGCCTGAGGTGGCTCGGCCCAATTATCTGTGAGATTGGGTTCCAAATTCGCATCCACTTCGAGAAGGCGTGTCGCACCGATCGGCAAAAATCCACTCTGCCGTGCATTGACGTATTCAAGGGACACGACGGAGCATAGGTGCTCCTCCATCTCACCTCATCCATACCCCCTTGCCATCAGCACCGCGCAGAGCGGCAGCAGCGGGAACAGCGCGGCCTCCAGGATCAGGTGCAGCCGCACGTGGCGGAAGCGGCGCGCATCCACGGTAATCGGCGCCTCGCCCTTCCAGCGCAGGTAATGAATGGTCGGCGGGATCGACAGCAGCCCCACCGCGGCGAACAACACCACCAGCGCCCAGAAAAATCCGTTCTGCGCGTAATAGCTCGCGCCCTTGCCCAGCCAGAACACGCGGACGAGCCCGGTCGCCAGCACCAGGATCGCGGCGAGCCCGTAGCCGAGATCGACGCGGCGCAAAATCGTCTGCGCCTGCGCGCTCATCTCGCGGCGATAGAGCGCGAGCTCGGCCGCGATGCTCGCCGCCAGCGCGAACACGCTCAGGTAATGCAGCCAGGCGACCAGCGCTTCTTCGATCATGGTCTCCTCCTCGCGGCGCGCGTTCGGAACGCCGCCGCCCGCCGGCTCAGTAGGAGTGTTCGCGGTAGATGCGCGCCATCGCCCCCGGCCCGCCCTCGCCCAGTTCCTCGATCAGCCCCTCGGCGGGGGTGATCCCGCTGCGCGCGATCTCGTCCAGCTCGTCGAGGAAGCAGGCCTCGTCGCGGCCGCGCGCGTTCTTGATCCCGCGGCGCGCCAGCCCGGCGCGGGCCAGCGCCAGCATGTCGAGCGCGAC
>JASHSH010000027.1 GCA_030040955.1 Rhodospirillales bacterium | reverse complement strand
ACTGGTCGAGCAGCTCGCCGACGATCCCAGCCGCCTCACCCTCGGCGGCGAGATGCGCGACATGACGCTGCTGTTCTGCGACGTGCGCGGCTTCACCACGATCTCGGAGATGTTCGACGCGCACGGGCTGACCCAGCTGATCAACCGCTTCCTCACGCCGATGACCGACATCATCCTGGCCCGCCAGGGAACGATCGACAAATACATGGGCGACTGCATCATGGCGTTCTGGAACGCGCCCCTGGACGATCCGCAGCACGCGGCGCATGCCTGCGCCTCGGCGCTGGCGATGAACGCGCGGCTGGGGCCGCTGAACAACGAACTCGAGGCCGAGGCGAAGGCGGCGAACCGCCGCCACGTGCCGATCAAGATCGGCATCGGGCTGAACAGCGGGCCCGTGGTGGTGGGCAACATGGGCTCGGACCAGCGGTTCGACTATTCCTGCCTGGGCGACAATGTGAACCTGGCCTCGCGGCTGGAGGGCCAATCGAAGGGCTATGGCGTGCTGACGGTGATCGGCGAGAACACGCAGAGCCGGGCGCCGGACTATGCCACGCTCGAGCTCGACCTGATCAAGGTAAAGGGCAAGACGGAAGCCGTGCGCATCTTCACCTTGCTGGGCGACCCCGACTATGCGAAGCGCCCCGAGTTCGAGACGTTGCGCGCCGAGCACCAGGCCTTCCTGGCGGACTACCGCGGGCAGGACTGGGCCGGGGCGCGGGCGCACGCGGCGAAGGCCACGGCCACCGAAATCGACGGCGAGGCGCCGATGGCGCATTACTACGAGATATTCGAGGAGCGCATCGCGGACTACGAGGCCAACCCGCCGCCCGCCAACTGGGACGGGGTCTACGTCGCCACCAGCAAGTAGCGGCGCTGGCATACCGGCACGCTCTCGGTTTGCCCCCCCTTCGAGACATTTTTCGCTTCATCCTGAGCCGACGCGGAGCGTCGAGTCGAAGGAGAGGCGAAAAATCCGCTAGGCGCGAGGCAAACCGGGACACCGCCCGCATCCGCGAATATGAAATTTGCATCGCGCGATAGACAGGCCGCGCGGCCGCTGCGTATGGTGCGTGTAATCGAACTGTCACATCGGAGTCCGTCATCTTGCGCGCCCCCGACCAGTCGCTGCTTCATCTCGAAGAGCGCATGGCCGCCCTTGAGCATCTGCTCCACCACACCATCGTCACCGTCCTAGCCCGCACCGACGATCCGGCCGATGCCGCCGACGGGTTCGGCAAGCGCCTGGCCGCGCCGTTGCGCAGAAGCCTCGCCGCCAAGCCGGGCACGGCCGAGGACAACCGCTCCGAGCTGCGCGTGCTCGCCCTCGTCGAGCAGATGGCCCAGTCGGTGCGCGACGATATTGCCCACGCGCTCGCCCAGGCCAGGCCGCGGCGGAAATAGCCGTCCCGACGCCACCCGCGCCCGGCGATTGGCCGCGCCTGCCGTTCGGGTAGAATAGGCCAACCGCGCCGCGCGGCACTCGCGCCCGGCCGGTCCCGCGCGAGCAACGGATCGCGCGGACGATAGGCGAAGAAACCTACCCGGGAGGAACGCGATGGGCGGATCGTTGGCGCGGCTTGCGCTGCTTTGCGCATCTTCGGCCGCTTTGTGCGCGGCGATCGGCGCGCCCGCCTGGGCGGCGGACAAATGCTCGCCCGAGGCGCTCGGCGCGCTGAAGGTCCCGCATCTCACCGTCGCCGCGGCCAAGCAAATGCCGGCCGAGGGCGCCAACCCGGCCTATTGCGACGTCACCGGCGCGGTCGCCACCAACGGAGACGGCGCCGGTCCGAACGCGGCGAATTTCGAGTTCAAGCTGCCGGAGAACTGGAACCGCAAGTTCGTCTTCTTCGGCGTCGGCGGCCTTGCCGGTTCGCTGCGCCCCTCGGCCAACCCCCGCGATACCGCCGCGGCGCTTACGCGCGGCTATGCCACCGCGATCACCGACACCGGCCACACCGGCAAGGGCTCGTTCGACCCGAGCTGGATTCTCGAAGCGCCCGGCAAGCTGAACAAGGCCAAGGTCGCGGACTACTGGTACCGCTCCTGGCACCAGGTCACGGCCGCGGCCAAGCGGCTGATCGCCGGCTACTATGCCGCGCCCCGGATCGAGCGGTCGTATTTCGACGGCTGCTCGTATGGCGGCCATATGGGCTTCGTCGAGGCGATGCGCTACCCCGACGATTACGACGGCATCGTCGCCGGCGCCCCCTATATCGACAACCGCACGCAGATCTGGGGCTACAAGGACACCAAGGCGCTCCTCGACGCGCCCATCCCGCCCGAGCTGGTGGCCAAGCTCGACGACGCCGTGCTGGCGAGCTGCGACGCGGCCGACGGCGTCAAGGACGGGCTGATCCAGAACCCCGGCAAATGCGCCTTCGATCCGCATTCGCTGGTGCCCGGCACGCTCAGCAAGGCGCAGGCCGACGCCTTCGATCTCTATCTGCGCGCCTCGGTCGACGAGCACGGGCATACCGTCTATCCCGGCTCGTCGGTCGCCGACCTGGTCTCGACCGACGGTCCCGGCGGCGGATTCGTCGGCCGGGTCGAATCGGCGGTTCCGCCGGCCGATCCGCACGCCAGGCAGCCCTGGGGCGACAAGCCGCCGGGCCTGTGGGCCGCCGTGGTCGGCTTCGCCCAGTATTTCGTGATCCGCGATCCCGACTACGACTATCTCGCCAACTGGCCGCAGAAGGGCAACCGCATCACCGAGGCCGCCCTCCGCAAGTTCGACGCGCGCAGCAGGATCGGCCAGGTGGACCAGCCCGAGCGGCTGCGCCGTTTCCTCGCCGCGGGCAAGAAGATGATCCTCTATCACGGCTATGCCGACACCGCGATCTCGCCGTTCCGCACCGTCTGGTTCTACGAGGATCTGGCGAAGCTGACCGGCGGCTACGCCAGGCTGCGCCAGCAGGCGCGCCTGTTCATGGTGCCGGGCATGCTGCATTGCTTCGGCGGCGCCGGGCCGAACTCGTTCGACACGCTGGACGCGCTCGACGACTGGGTCGCGCGCGGCAAGGCGCCCGACGCGATCCTGGCGTCCAAATTCCCCGACAACAAGACCGACCAGCCGGCGCTCCGCACCATGCCGCTCTGCGCCTTCCCCGAGCAGGC
>JASHSH010000302.1 GCA_030040955.1 Rhodospirillales bacterium | reverse complement strand
TCCCGGCCAGCCTGATCAATCTTGCTTCGGGCCATGTCTCGATCCGGTTCGGGTTCAAGGGCCCGAACCACGCGGTGGTGACCGCCTGCTCTACGGGCGCGCATGCCATCGGTGACGCTTCGCGGCTGATCATGCTCGACGATGCCGACGTGATGCTGGCCGGCGGCGCCGAGGCCGCGGTCTGCCGCCTGGGCGTCGCGGGATTCGCCGCCGCGCGCGCCCTTTCCACCTCCTTCAACGACACGCCCGAGCGCGCCTCGCGGCCCTGGGACCGCGATCGCGACGGATTTGTCATGGGCGAGGGCGCGGGCGTGGTGGTTCTCGAGGAGTATGAGCACGCCAAGAAGCGCGGCGCCAAGGTATACGCCGAGGTCATCGGCTACGGCATGTCGGGCGATGCCTATCACGTCACGGCGCCGGCCCCCGACGGCAACGGCGCCTACCGCGCGATGGCCGCGGCGGTCAAGCGGGCGGGCATCGCGCTTGAGGATGTCGACTACATCAACGCGCATGGGACCTCCACCCCGATCGGCGACGAAATCGAGCTGGGCGCGGTCAAGCGCCTGTTCGGGGATCACGCCTTCAAGCTGTCGATGTCCTCGACCAAGTCGGCGATCGGACATCTGCTCGGCGCGGCCGGCAGCGTCGAAGCGATCTATTCGGTGCTCGCCATCGGCAGCGGCGTGGTGCCGCCCACCCTCAATCTCGACAATCCCTCCGAGGGTTGCGACATCGATCTGGTGCCGCACCAGGCGAAGGAGCGCAAGGTCGAGGTGGCGCTTTCCAACTCGTTCGGCTTCGGCGGCACCAACGCGTCCTTGATCTTCCGTTCCGTCTGAACCCGCCGTTCCCAGGATGTGGCGCCGGCTCTTCGCCCCGCTCGCGCTGATCGCGGCCATCGGGGCGGGCGCCGCCGGCTTCCTGCACTGGGCGAAGCAGCGCCTGGGCGAGCCGGGACCGCTCGCCGCACCGGTGACGGTGATCGTCGAAAAGGGCGCCGGCCTGCCCGAGATCGCCGCGCAGCTCGAACGCGCGGGCGCGGTCGACTCGGCCTGGCTGCTGATCGCCGAATCCCGCCTCGCCCCCGGCCCGCCCCTGCGCGCGGGCGAGTATGCACTCGCGGCGGGCGTATCGATGGCCTCGATCCTCGACGAAATGCGCCGGGGCCAGGTCGTCGAGCACAAGTTCACCGTGGCCGAGGGTCTGACCGCCAAACAGGTCGCCGAACTGCTGGGGCGCGCCGAGGCGCTGTCCGGCCCGGTGCCCGCCCCGATCCAGGACGGCTCCATCCTGCCGCAAACCTATTTCTACACGCTCGGCGAGACGCGCGGCGCGTTGGTGGGCCGTATGGAGAAGGCGATGAGCGAGGCGCTCGACGCCGCCTGGCAAAAGCGCGCGGCCGACCTCCCCCTCGCCGACAAGGCCCAGGCGGTCACGCTGGCCTCGATCGTCGAGCGCGAGACCGCGCTTCCAGATGAGCGTCCCCATGTCGCGGCGGTGTTCGAAAATCGGCTGCGCCAGCATATGCGGCTTCAGTCCGACCCCACCGTGACCTATGCGGCCAGCCGCGGCGAGGGGGTGCTCGACCATCCGATCACCCAGAAGGAGCTCGCGCTGATCGATCCCTACAACACCTACACTTCGGACGGGCTACCGCCCGGCCCGATCTGCAATCCCGGCCTGGCCAGTGTCGAGGCGGTGCTGCATCCGGCGGCGAGCGACGACCTTTATTTCGTGGCCGACGGCACGGGTGGCCATGTGTTCGCCAAGACCCGCGCCGAGCACGAGAAGAATGTCGCCAAGTGGCATCAGATCGAACGCGACAATGCCGCGGCGGGCAAGGGCGGATGAGCGAGCGATGCGGCTGCTCGGCATAGCCCTGCGTCGCCCGCTTGCCCTGGCCGGCGTGCCGTGGACCGCCGCGCGCGCCGCCTGGAAGCTGAAATTCCGGAGCGAACCGCCGGAGTTTCCGGACGCGCCCGATCCGGAAATTCCGCTGTTCGAGCTGCGCGGAAACTGGATGCTGCGCGCGCTCGAAGAGGACGGGCCGGAAGCCTGCGCCGCGCGCTTCGCGGCCGCCACGGAGAGCGCGAAGGGAGCGGCGCTGGGGGCCTACAGCCGCAGCCAGCGGATCGCCAATTTCGTCTATCTATGGCGCTCGACTCCGGCGGAAGCGCGCGCCAGCCTTCTGGCCCGGGCCGGCGAGGCGCTGCACGCGGACGCCGCCTATCTGGCGGGACATCCCGAATACGGGCTGAACGCGGTCGGCTTCAACAACCACTTGCTCAACAACTACCGCGCTTCGGTACTCTACCGCGCGCATCTCACCGCGCTCCCGGGCGCGGTCGATCTCTCGCCCTTCATCGCCCGCGTCGGGCGCCTGCTGCTGCGGAAGAAGGCGGTGCTGTTCGGCGAAGGAACGGTCCTGCTGGAGGGTTCGGTTTCCTACGAGATCCTCGGCGCCAAGCATCTGGTCGATATCGCCTGCGCCGACCCGGACGGCCCGCTCGCGCCCTTCGCCCGCCAGGCCGCGGCCGACTATCCCGCCCGCGCCCTCGCACTATATCGCAAGGGCGATCGGTGGCTGCTGCCGGAAGTCGGCGACCTCTCGCCCGATTGGGACCGGGCAGCGACGGAATTGTTCCTCGACGGCTTCGTGCTCCGGCGCGACAACGCCTATCGCCGGCCGTGGCTGGTCGAACTGGAACGGCTGGGGCTCTAGGCTCGGGGACCCTCAGGCGCGGGATAGACCCACATCACGCCGACACCGCGGCGAGCCGGCGCCCGTCATTCTCCCCACACCGCAAAACTCTGATAGCCGCTGAACGGCGAGCGGCGGAGGCGAAGCGCGTTGGTGCCCAGCACCTCGCGCAGGGCCACGGTCTCGCCGGGAAAGGTCGCGTAGTTGAGCTCATCGAATGCCAGAACCGACCCCTTGGTCAGATGCGGAATGATGCGTTCCAGGCACGCCTTGGTCGGCTCGTAGATATCGAAGTCGAAATAAGCGAGGGCAACGATCGTCTCGGGATGGGCGTCAAGGTAGTCGGGAACCGTCTTGCTGGCGTCGCCCTTGACCAATTGATGCTTCTTGATGTGCGCGATGGGACTCTCTTGCTCGTGATATTCCAGCACCCGTTGCAGAAATTTCTCATGGCCCGCGGAGATCGAGTCGGATCGTCACGCTCAGGACCGCACGGTCACGTAGTCGGGCCGAGGATAGGCGGTGCCCGCGTCCCAGACATACACGTTGGGTTCGGATTCGACGAAGGACGAGGACGTGCGCCAGAATTCCAGGCACGGATTGTTGCGCTCGGTCGGCAGCAGCCGCGCGACGACGCGGCGCGCGCCGCCCTCCCGCGCGGTGTCCACGGCGAGCCCCACCATCACGTTCTCCACCCCCCGGCCCATCGCCCGACAGCTCAGCACATAGTCGACGATTTCCAGCTGGTCGCCGTTGCGCTCCCAGCCGAGCACGCCGGTCAGCCCGAGATCGCCGAATCGGTCGGCGACGGTCAGGGTGACCATGCCGTGCCTGTCCCGCTCGGCGATCCAGCTCAGCAGCTCGGATTCGGTGAGGCGGCGCGTGCGCAAATTCATTTGATTGGTCTTGTTGAGCAACTGGACGGCGCGCTTGAGATTGTCCGAGCCGATCGACGCGACGCGCACGGTGACGTCCAGCGAGCGCAGCCACTCGTTCATCGACGCGAACGAGACCGCGCTCTCCTTGCGCTCCCGGTCGGCGACGTACATTTGCGTGCGCGAAAGGTCCTCCGCCGTGATGGCGCCCTGGTCGAAGCAGTCGAGTTGGGCGAGCGCGTCGACATAGAGCGTCGGATCCTTGGGCCAATCCGGCACCAGCACCTCGGGCAGCGCCTCGCGCACGCGACCACGCTCGGCCGGATTGTCGTCGATGTAGACGATCGACTGCAGGCCGAGATTCAGCTCCGTGGCGAGATCGACGATGTTCCTCGCCTTGTCGTTCCAGTTGATCCGCCAGCCGGCGAGATCGGAGCGGCGAACGACCATCTCCGGGTGATTGTCGATGGCATCCATGGCGACGGCTTCGTCGTTCTTGCTGATCACGCCGAGGGCGATTCCCCGCCGCGACAGCATCTTCAGCGCGCGCTGGAAGTCCTGATAGGCTTCGCCGACATGGTCGTGGCCGCCGAGCCGCAACCGCTGCCGGCCATCGTCTCCGACGATGCCGCCCCACAGCGTATCGTCGAGATCGAGCAGCAATAGCTTGCGGCCCAGCCCCAGGGCGCCGCGCAATGCCGCCTTCACGTCGCGCGCCGCCGCCTGGCACACCGACTCGGAGAACGGGCACTTCATCATGTACCAGAGCTTCGGCTCGCGGGCCGGACGCGCGCCGTCGAGCCAGCGCTGGCCGTTCAGCACGTACACGTTCCTGCTTTTCGCGACCGCCTCGGACAGTCGCAAGTTCATGCGCGCCAGCAAATCCGCGTGCCCGCCCGTCCGCCAATCCAGCATGCCGAGTCCGCGACCGGCGCGCGTCGGCACCCAGTTGGCGACCAGCACAAGCCGGCAACGCGCGGCAACGGCGTTCACGGCGGCGGCAAAGGCGTCGACCGAGTCGAGCACCGCCTGGGTGGAGACGGGAATCGACCGCAGATGGTCGGCGTAGAGAGCCGAGATTCCCTCGGGACGCGTCCAGACGAACGACACGCAGTCGCCGTCCGACGGCAGCGGGCCGGCCAGGGACTGGAACACCTGGCCGTACGGGGCCGACGAGGCCGACGCGATCGGCGCGGAACGGTCGGCCGCCAAATAGCGGGTCACCAGCTCCGCGTTGAAATCGGAAACGACGAAGATTTCGGTCACGAATTCAGCTTCCGCACGATCAGGTCGGCGATGCTCGCCGGCGTCCGGAGAGCGTCCAGCCCCGATTCGGCGTCGCCGTCCAGCAATGTGAGCTCGCGGCCGCTGACTTCGCCAATTCTGCGCTCGATGGCGACAACCAGGGTCACCAGAGAAAGGGAGTCCAGACGCCCCTGCGATCCCGCAAGCCTAAGATCCGATTGCTTCGGAATCTGGTCATCGGCCGAGCGCAGCCCGTTCACCACGTCCAGCGCCTGAAATACGACGTCGAGCGCTCCCTGCGCGTCCATCACATCGGGTTCCCTCGGCCAATCGCCGGCGGCACAATATCGCAGCGCAGCGAGGAGATACAACAGCTTCGGGCATCAACCCGCCCCGCTGGCGATGGGCGATCCGGCCTGCCGCTGGGCCCATCCGACGCGCCGGGGGCAGTTGACCCGGTTCGCGCCGGCGCCATACCATCCGCCCCCTTCCGGCGCCGAGTCGGCGCGTTTGTCCAGGCGGAGAACCATGCGCGACAGTTTTTTCTTCCAGCTCGACAACCGCATGCATTACGGCGTCGGCTGGTCGCGCGGTCTCGGCAAGTTCCTGGCCGAGCGCGGCTGGAAGGATCTCGCCCTGCTGATCGACGAGGGCGTGGCGAAGCATTCCGCCTATTACACCGAAATTCGCGGCCTAGTCGAAGCCGCGGGGATCGCCCTTCGTAGCGTCGTCCTGCGCGGCAACGAAGAGCCCTCCTATGATTATCTCGACGATCTCGCCGCCGCGGTGCGCGGCTGGCCTCGGCTGGACGCGATCGTCGCCATCGGCGGCGGCAGCGCGTTGGACATCGGCAAGGCGCTCGCCTGCCTGCGCACCAATCCGGGCCCGGCGTTGCAGTATCGTGGCTTCGACAAGGTGACGGAGCCGCCGGTTCCCACGGTGTGCATCCCAACCACGGCCGGCACCGGCAGCGAGGTGACGATCAACGCGGTGTTCACCGATAAGTCCGAGATGCGCAAGCTGGGCATCAACGGCCGCCATCTCAACGCGACCTATGCCGTGCTCGACGCCGAATGGACCTTGAGCGCGCCGCGCTCGGTCGCGGTTTCGTCGGGCATGGACGCGCTGGTCCACACGCTCGAAAGCTTCATGACCGGCAACGCCAACCCCCTCACCCGCGCGCTGAACCGCGAAGCGTTCAAGCTGCTGTACGAAAATCTTCCCTGCCTGGTCGAGGAGCCGGCGAACAAGGACCG
>JASHSH010000301.1 GCA_030040955.1 Rhodospirillales bacterium | reverse complement strand
CGGCACGCGCGCCGGCCAACGCCGCCCGGCCCAGCCCGTCGAGGTCAAGTAGCGGCCGCGCGGCGCCGGTCCGAGCCCTTGGCCGCCCGGCGCCCGCCTCCGCGCCGGGCGATCAACCCGCGCAAATGCGCCGCCGCCTCCTGGCCGGTGAGCGCATCGGCCCACAGCCGCTCGGCGATCTGCTGATGGATCTGGATGACCTCGTCGGCGTCCGAAATGGTTGCCACGCCGATGTCGATGTTCGGCTGGTAGCCCAGGCGGAACGGGCTGATCGCGACCACCGAGCGCGGCCGGCGCCGGAGGATCTGGAAGCCGGTCATCGGCACGCGGGCGAAGGTGAGCCCGATCTGCACGCCCATCGGCGGGCGCTCGAACATGCCCGCGATGTGCTCGACTTCGCGCACCGCGTGGCCCCGACGCGATTCCAGCGTCTCGCGATCGGGATCGGCCGCGCTGTGCAGCCCGGTGGACATGAACAGCTCGAGCTCGCGCTCGGGGATCAGGCTCACCAGACTTCGCCGGCCGCGGCGGAATGAATCCTTCCGCTGCTTGAGAATGCGCATGAGAGATTCGCTGTCCACGCGCAATTGCGCGTTCTCGGCCGGCGCCCGCTCGGCGAAGACCCGGGCGAGCACCGAGTCGTACTCGTCGGAGGTGAGCACGTAGGCGATGGGGCCGAACACGACGAGCTCGTATTCGGCGTCTTCCTCGAGCTGGCGCAGCCGTTCGAAGAAGGCGATGCCGTTGGTGATGTATTCGATGCCCATGCCGAGGATCGCGCTGAGCGGGATCGCGAACAGCTTGGCGAGGCGAGCGAGCGTCTCGATCTTGACGATGTCGCCGGCCTCGTAGCGGTACAGCGCGGCGCGCGAAATGCCCATGCGCCGGGCGATCTCGTCGGCCGAGGCGCCCGAGCCCAGGCGATAGGCGCGCAGCCGCTGACCGATTTCCGGAAACAGGGTCTTGGTCTTCTCCACCCGCATGCTCCATGGCCGGCACGGACTGTCTCAAAAAATTGTCATTGTTTCAAAATTTCTCTTTGGTCTCGATATTTGTAGTTTACACGGTTTGGCCCGCCGGAAAACCATAGGCGGGACGGGTCCATTGCGCAGCGGCGGCTTGGAGGCGCGTCGATGTCGAACGTGGCGGTCGCCCGGAATGAAACCGAGCTGGCGGGCATTCCGGTCATCGATTTCGAATCCTTCGTCGCCGGAGGCGGCGCGGACCGACGGTCGGCCGCGGCGGAAATCGGGGCCGCCTGCGAGAATGTCGGCTTCTTCTATATCCGCAATCACGGGGTTCCGGCCGCCGCCATCGAGCGGATGTTCGGGCAGGCCCGCGCCTTCTTCGCGCTGCCGATGGAGAGGAAGCTCGCCATTCCGGCCACGCGCGAGCATTACCGCGGCTATGTCGCCTCGCGCGCGTTGGGCAAGGGCCGCTACGGCAAGCCGGATCTGTTCGAGGGATTCAAGATGCAGCTCGATCTTGGACCCGACGATCCCGACGTGAAGGCCGGCAAGCCGCTGCACCTGCCCAACAAGTGGCCGGCCGGGATGCCCGCGTTCCAGGCCGCCTGCAACGCGTATTGGGACGAGATGATCGTGCTTACGGGCCGGCTGCTGCGTGCCTTCGCCATGGCGCTCGGCGAGCCCGAGGAGCGCTTCCTGCCGTATTTCAGGAAGCCGCTCGCCCAGCTGAGCCTGCTCCACTACATCCCCGAGCCGGAGGACGCGATCGAGGCCCGCCTCGGCATCAACCCGCACCGCGACACCGGCGCCTTCACCATCCTCACGCAGGACGACACGGGCGGGCTCGAGGTGGTGCGCCGCGGCGGCGGATGGATTCCGGCGCCCAGCATTCCCGGCGCCTATCTGATCAACATCGGCAACATGATGCAGCGCTGGACCAACGACCGTTTCGTCTCGACGCCGCACCGCGTGATCAATCCGGCGCGCCAGGACCGCATGTCGATCCCGTTCTTCGCCAATGCCGATTTCGATGCCGTGGTCGAATGCCTGCCCTCCTGCTGCGGGCCCGACAATCCGCCGCGCTATCCGCCGACCGATGTCGGCCAGTTCATGTACGAGGAATTCTCGCGCAACTGGGACTGAGGGGCGGGACGGCCGCGGCGCGCGGCGGCGGGCCGGAGGGGAGGTCGGACGGAGTCGCGCGGTTCCGGTCCGCCGGGGCGGGATCGGGAAGACCGCGACGCGCGCGAGTAATTCGCGCGGACGTACGTGTATTCATCGAATGGATAGAAGTATAGATTGACCGCGGACTCTGTGCAATTCAAGTACTCATCGCCGCGCTCGCGGGTTTTTCTGGCGACAATTTGTGCACGGGCTGCCGCGAAATTGACCAAATCGCGTTCGTGGGGCGGGGGCCCGGTTCGGATGTGGCTGCGACGCCTGGATTTCGCCGCCGGCGCCTTGCGTTCCGCCCTGGCACACCGATTGCTGTATGGTGCGAGGGCGGGTCGGCCGTCGTGGCCGTCGCCGCGGGGCCGGATTGCCTGCCGATGACGATGCCGAACCAACGCAGCGCGCTGATCGCCGGAGACGAGTGGGAGCTGGGCCGCGAACTCGCCCTCCGTTTCGCCGCGCGCGGGATGAGGATCGCTCTCGCCGGGCCGGAGGGCGGCGCGCTGGACCAGGTGGCCGCGGATCCCGCTTGCGCTCCCGCAATCGCCGCGGTCGCGGTGGCCGATCTTGCCGACGAGGCCGGGGCGACCGGCGCGGTCGCCCGCTCGCGCGCCGCCCTCGGCGCTCCGATCGAGGTGCTGGTCACCCTGGGCGGTCCGGAGACCCCGCATCGGCGGCTTTGGGACATCGCGCCCGACGAGTTCGATGCCGCCATGGGCGCGGATCTGCTGGCGCCCTTCCTGCTGGCGAAGAGCGTCCTCCCCGGCATGATCGAGCGCGGGCACGGGCGCATCGTGAATATCGGCTCGATCGACGGCCATCGCGGCGGCGAAGCGCAGTCCGCCCGCGCCGCCGCGAAATGGGCGTTGCGCGGACTGACCCGCAGCTCGGCGATCGAGGCCGGCGAGCACGGCATCACCATCAATCTGGTTTCGCCCGGCACGCTGGCCGGCGAGCGGGCCGAGAGGAACCTTGCCGACCGCGCCCGTTTCCGGGGCCGATCCGTCGAGCAGGAGCGCGCGGACTCCTTGCGCCGGGCGGCGCGCCGCCAGCCGGGAACGGTGGCCGACGTGGCCGAGGCGGTGATGTTCCTGATCTCGGACGGCGCGCGGCATATCACCGGGCAGGAACTCGTGGTCGACGGGGGCGCGGTTGTCTGATGGGCCCATCCCTCGCCGGACAGGTTGCCGTCGTGACGGGAGCGACGGGAATAGCGGAGGCGAGCGTGCGCCGGCTCGCCGAGGCCGGCGCGCACCTGCTGCTCGGCGGACGCGATGTCGACGGCATCCGGACCATCATCGAGTCGCTGCGGGGCGCGCCCGGGAAACTGGCCGCGATGCGCTGCGATCTCGACGACGCGGGCCAGGTGGCCGCGCTGATCGCGGGAGCGAAGGAGATCGGCGGCGGCCGCATCGACATATTGCTCAACGGCGCGGGCACGATCGGGCTCGGGCACCTGCCGGTCTGGGAGCTGCCGATGGCCGATTTCCGGCGCGTGATCTCGGCCAATCTGCGCGCCGTGTTCCTGACCATGAAATACGCGCTGCCGGCGATGATCGCGGCGCGCTACGGCCGCGTGGTGAATATCGGCGGAACCTTCGGCCTGAAGGGCGTGCGCTTCCGCTCGCAATACAGCGCCTCGAAATGGGGACTGCGCGGGCTCAGCCGGTCGGCGGCGCTCGATGCCGGTCCGTACGGGGTGACCGTGAATACGATCTGCCCCGGCTATGTGAACAGCAAGGCCGCCCATGCGAGCATCCGCGAGGAGGCCGAGCGCCAGGGCCGGACGCCCGAGGAGGTCGCGCGCGACCATGCCTCGACCATGGCCTTGCGCCGCTTCGTCGAGCCGGAGGACGTGGCCGCCGCGGTGATGCTGCTGGTCGGGCCCGAGGGCGGCAGCATCACGGGACAGGAGCTGGTGGTGGACGCCGGCGCGGTGGTGTGACGGAAGCGGGCTGAGGGGTTCGCGGGGATGTCCTATCGTCTCGGGGTCGATGTCGGCGGCACCTTCACGGACCTGCTCCTGCTCGACGAGGAATCGCGCCGGATGGTGCGCGCCAAGGTGCCTTCGACGCCGAAGGACCCGTCGCAAGGCGTGCTCGCGGGCATCGCCAAGATCTGCGCCGCGGCGGGGGTCGATCCCGCCGAGGTCGGGAACCTGCTCCACGGCACCACCATCGCCACCAACGCGATCCTGGAAGGCAAGGGCGCGCGGGTGGGCATGGTCACCACCGAGGGGTTCCGCTTCCTGTTGCAGATCGCGCGTTCGCACATCCCCGGCGGCCTGGGCGGCTGGATCACGCATCCCAAGCCGGTGCCCCTGGTGCCGCTCGAGCTCACCATCGAGGCGCGCGAGCGCATCGACAAGGATGGCCGCGAGATGGCCGCGCTCGACGAGGCGCGGCTGCGCCGCGATCTCGGCGTGCTGCGTCGCGCCAAGGTCGAGGCGGTCACCATCGCCTTCATGAACGCCTATGTCGACGGCGCGCACGAGCGGCGCGCGCGCCAGATCGTGCTCGAGGAGCTGCCCGGCGTCTCGGTTTCGATCTCGAGCGAGGTCATGCCCGAGATGCAGGAATACGAGCGCACGCTGACCACGGTGGTGAACTCCTATGTCCGCCCCATCGTGGCCGGCTACATCCACAACCTCGACCGCGACCTGCGCGGCCAGGGCATGTCCTCGCGCATCCACGTGCTGCGTTCCGACGGGGGACTGGCCTCGGTCGATACCGCGGTGAATCTTCCCGTCCATCTGCTGGTGAGCGGCCCGGCCGGCGGCGTCTCCGGCGCGTTGTGGGTGGCGCGGCAGGCCGGCTTCGCCAACATCCTCACCCTCGACATGGGCGGCACCTCGACCGACGTGGCGCTGATCGAAAACGGGGTGCCGCGCGTTCGCCGCGAGACCACGGTCGGCGACGTGACCGTGCGGGCCTCGTCGCTCGACGTGCGCACGGTGGGCGCCGGCGGCGGCTCGATCGCGCATGTGCCCGAGCTGACCAAGGCGCTGCGCGTCGGCCCGGAGAGCGCGGGCGCCGATCCCGGCCCGGCCATCTACGGCAAGGGCGGCAACCGTCCGACCGTGACCGACGCCGACGCCGTGCTCGGCTATCTGCCCGATGTGCGCCTCGCCGGCGAGATGAGCCTCGACTACGCCGCCGCCCGGCGCGCGGTGCAGACCATCGCGGACGCGCTCGGGGTGAGCCTGATCGAGGCGGCGGCCGGCATCGTCGAGATCGTCAACGAGCGCATGTTCGGCGCGCTCCGTCTGGTCTCGGTGCAGCAGGGCTACGACCCGCGCGAATTCGCCCTGATGGCATTCGGTGGCGCCGGGCCGCTGCACGCCAACGCATTGGGGCGCCTGATGCAGTCCTGGCCGGTCATCATTCCGCCCTCGCCCGGCGTGCTGTGCGCCTTCGGCGACGCGACCACGGGACTGCGCAACGAGGCCTCGCGCACGCTGATTCAGAAATTCACCGAGACCAACGCCGCCGACCTGACGAGGCGTCTCCTGGAGCTGGCCGAGATCGCCGGGCAGGCGCTGGACCGCGAATCGGTGCCGCGTTCGCGGCGCACGGTCGGGTTCGAGGTCGACTGCCGTTATCACGGCCAGGCGCTGACCCTGCCGGTGCGGGTCGATCTCGGTCGGCTGAACGAAGTCGGTCTCGAGGCGCTCGCCCGCGACTTCGACGCCGAGCACCGCAAGCTGTTCACTTTCCACCTCGACGAGGTGTGCGAGATGGTGAACCTGCGCGCGATCGTCGAGGCCAAGACCGCGACCATCGAAGCGCTCGAAATCCCCGCCGCCCCCGGCCCCGATCCCTCGCCGGCGCGGATCGGCACCTCGCGCATCCATGCCGACGGCGCCGAGATGGCGGCCACGGTCTACGATCGCGCCAGGCTCGCCGCCGGCCACCGCGTCGAGGGGCCGGCGGTGGTGGTCGAGATGGACGCGACCACGCTGATCCTGCCCAAGCACGCCGGTGTGGTCGACCGCACGGGCTGCATACTCATCCGTCCGGCCGACGGCCCGAGCGCGTAGCGAGCCGGCACGGGAGGCCGCAGCAGATGCCCGCCACGATCCAGGAAGCCGCCGTCGCCCGGGCAAAGGTGAAGGTCGACGCGATCTCGCTCGACATCATCGAGAACGCGCTGCAGAACGCGCGCACCGAGATGGAACATGTGGTGTTCCGCGCCGCGATGTCGACGGTGATCCGCGACCAGCGCGACGCGTTCCCGCTCATCACCGATCGCGACGGGGCGATGGTGGTCGGCCAGTTCGGCTCGCCGGTGCCCGGATTTCTGCGCGGCTATCACGGCACGGTCGAGGATGGCGACGTGTTCCTGACCTCGGACCCCTATGCCTGCCAGGGCGCGATCAGCCACGCCAACGACTGGCTGGTGGTCAAGCCGATCTATGTCGACGGAAGGCTGATCGGCTGGAGCGCGATCTTCGGCCACGTCACCGACATCGGCGGGCGGGTGCCGGGCAGCGAGCCGATCAACGTGTCGGAGATTTTCGAGGAGGGCATCGTCATCCCGCCCTTGAAGATCTGCCGCGAGGACGAATTCCAGACCGACCTGCTTGACCTGATCCTGCACAATTGCCGGGTGCCGCAGAACAACCGCGCCGACATCACCGCGCTGGTGGCGTCGGTGAGCCTGGCCGCGCGGCGCGTGGTCGAGATCTGCCGCCGCTTCGGCACCGACGTCTACCTCCAGGCCTGCGACCTGCTGCTCGACCGCACCCGGCGCGCGATCGCGCATCTGATCGAGACCTCGATCCCCGACGATACCCTCAGCTTCGAGGACCATGTCTGCGACGACGGGTTGGGCTACGGGCCCTACCGCATCGCCTGCACGATGCAGAAGCGGGGCGGCAAGCTCTATTTCGACTTCTCGGCGACCGACGCGCAGTCGCCGGGATCGATCAACTTCTATTTCAACGACGAGATGTTCAAGATGTTCGTCGGCGCGTATCTGATCAAGATTTTCGACCCGCAGATCATCTTCAACGCGGGCTATTACGACCTCATCGAGCTGAACATCCCCGAGGGCTCGCTGCTGCGCCCGCGCCGCCCGGCCGCGCTGTCGTGCCGCAACGCCACCTTGATGCGCACCTTCGACGTGCTCATCGGACTGCTCGGCCAGCGCACGCCCAAGCTCATGACGGCGGCCGGATACTCCTACGCGCCCTACATGTTCTATTCGGGCCGCGATTCGATGGCCCGGATCTTCACCTATTTCTACGCGGGCTTCGGCGGCATCCCCGGCCGGCCCGTGGGCGACGGGCACGACGCCTCGACCCTGCTGCCCTCCATGTACAACCTGCCCAACGAATTCTCGGAAAGTTACGCGCCCGTGGTGATCGAGAAATTCGAGCTGGTCGCCGATTCGGGCGGACCGGGCAAGCATCGCGGGGGCAACGGCGTGCTCACCGTGTTCCGGTTCCTGCGCGAGGGCGACGTCTCGATCCACGACAGCCGCTGGCTCACCTATCCCTGGGGCGTCGGCGGCGG
>JASHSH010000300.1 GCA_030040955.1 Rhodospirillales bacterium | reverse complement strand
AAGAAGACCGACAAGGATGGCAACCTAGTCACCCCGGAGAACGCGCATATCCGCCTCGCCGCCGCTTCGTCGAACGACGGCGCGCGCATCCTGCGCCGGCCCTTCTCCTACAACGACGGCGCCGTCTTCACCGCCGAGCGCTGGCCGCCCTGGCGTCAGGGCATGGAATACGATGCCGGCTTGCTGTTCATCTGCTATCAGCGCGACCCGCGAACCGGCTTCATCAAGATTTACGAGAACATGGCCCGGTTCGACATGATGAACCAGTTCGTGACGCACACGGGCGGCGGAATGTTTGCCTGTCCCGGCGGAATCCAGAAGGGCGAGTTCTTGGCGCAGCGGCTCTTGGAGGGGGCGTGAAGGCAGGCGTTCGATTCGCGGCGGCACTTGTCGGTCTGGCCCTGGTCTCCGCGGCGGCGCCTGGCCTGGCCGACGACCCGCTTACCATTCCGGTCGTGCTCCAGGACCACAAGTTCACGCCGGCGGAAATTCATGTGCCCGCCGGCAAGCCGGTCGTTCTGCGAGTCGAAAACCGCGACGCGACGCCCGACGAGTTCGATTCCTCCGCGCTGAAGGTCGAGAAAGTGATCCTGGGCGGCCATGTCGGCGACGTGCGCCTGCGCCCGCTCGGCCCGGGACGCTACCCGTTCATGGGCGAGTTCCACTCCGACACCGCGCAGGGCGTGGTGATCGCGGAGTAACCGCCGCTACTTGGTCCCGTACAACCGATCGCCGGCGTCGCCGAGGCCGGGGACGATATAGGCGGTGTCGTTCAGCCGTTCGTCGACCGCCGCCACGTAGACCGGCACGTTGGGGTGTTTGGCGAAGAATACGCCGAGCCCCTCCGGTGCCGCGACCAGCGCCATGAACCGTATGGCATCCGGCTGCACGCCGCGCTTGAGGAGGACGTCGACCGCGTGGATCGCGGTGTAGCCGGTGGCGAGCATCGGATCGGTGAGGATGAACAGCCTTCCCTCCGGCTCGGGGAGCTTCACCAGATACTCGACGGGGCGCAGCGTGTCGTGATCGCGATAGACGCCGATATGGCCGACGCGCGCGGACGGAATCAGCTCGAGCAGCCCGTCGGCCATGCCCAGGCCGGCGCGCAAGATCGGCACGATGACGAGCTTCTTGCCGGCGATCACCGGCGCATCGAAGGTTGCCAGCGGAGTCTCGACCCGCTCGTGGATCAGCGGCAGGTTGCGGGTGATCTCATAGCCCATCAGCAGCGAAATTTCGCGCAGCAGCTGGCGGAATGTGCGCGTCGAGGTGTCCTTGTCGCGCATATGGGTGAGCTTGTGCTGGATCAACGGATGATCGAGCACCAGCAGATTGCGGTGGCGTGCGGCTGCGTCCATGCCCGTCGGCTCCCCCTGGCGGCGGCACGAGACTAACGCCTGCGCGCGGCCGAGACCAACCGATTCATGGCGGGCTGGCGATTCGGGTAGGGGGGTGTTTAACTGGCCGCGCGGACGAACCCGTCCGGACGACGCGAAGGCGCGCAGATGCACGACAGGGCCATCGTCACGCTGCTCATCGGCGAATCCATCCAAAGCCTCTGGCGCACCTACATGGAGCGCGGCTGGCGCGAATACGCGCGCAAGCACGACTACGACATCGTCCTGATCGATCAGCCGCTCGATACCGGCCCGCTCGCCTTCGGCCGTTCCATTCATTGGCAGAAATGCCTGGTGCTCGACCATCCGCAGGTGAAGGGCTACCGTCACGCGGTGTGGGTCGACGCGGACATCAGCATCAACCATTTCCGCGCGCCCTCCATCGTGGATGTGGCGAAGACCGACAAGGTCGGCTGCGTGGTATTCCGCGAAGGCGAGGCCGCGCGTGAGCGATACGAAAGATACGGGATGGTGCCGCGGGACCCGCGCCTGACCAACACCGGCGTTCTCGTCATGCGGCCGGCGCTGCACGCGCAGATGATGAATTGGGTGTACCGCAACTATCCGGAAAACGAGCACTCGGCCAAGGAGAACATCCCGCTCTCGTATCACTTGTTCGAGAACGATCAGGCCGAGGCGCTCGACGCGCGCTTCAACGTCGACTGGACGAAGGAGCTGCTCGACAAGTATCCGTTCCTTTCCAACATCAACAATCCCGACCGCAATCTTCTCGCCGCCTACTGCGTGCACGCCGCCTGGGTCAACTCCTACTTCCTGCATTTCATCAACCAGAAATTCGTCTACGCGGACGGGAAGACCGAGCTCAACACGCGCGACGATATCAAGCTCCTCTACCAGGAGGCTCCCAATCCGGGCGCACTGATCGTGCACCGGGGCTAAGCGGGCACGATGAGCCTTGCGACCGAGCAACCGTCGGGGGCGCGCGTGAGCCATTTGCGCGCGCTGGAAGCGGCGGAGTCCGGGCTCGCCGCCGCGCCGGACGATGCGACTCTCCTGTTCGAGCGCGCGGTGCTGCTCGTCGAATTGGGCCGCGGCGACGAGGCGGTGACCGCCTACATGGCGGTGCTCGCGCGCGATCCATCGCATCCCGGCGCGCTCAACAATCTGGGTACGCTTCTGTATGAGACCGGCCGGCGCACGGCCGCGCGGACGGCTTACGCGGAAGCGGTCGCGCGGCATCCCGACGCGCCGATGGGCCATATCAATCTCGCCAACCTGCTGCTCGGCGAGGGCGAGGTGTCGGCCGCCCGGTGGCATTTCGAGACCGCGCTTCGCCTGGACACGAGCGCCGCCGATGCCCACCGCGGCCTCGCCTATTGCCTCGACGAAGCGGGCGAGCCGGAGGCGGCGGCACGCCACCGCGATCTCGCCTTCCGCGGCCGCGCGCTGCGGAACCTTCCCTATCGTGGCGATGGCACTCCCGTCCGGCTCCTGATGCTGGTCGCCGGGAGGGGCGGAAACATCCCCACCCGAACGTTGCTCGACGATCGGATTTTCGCCACATCCGTCCTGGTCGCCGATTACTTCGATCCCGGCGCGTCCCTGCCGGCCCACGACCTCGTGTTCAATGCGATCGGAGATGCCGATCTATGCGGGGACGCGCTGCTCGCGGCCGCACGGCTAGTGGCCGGCGGAAGCGCACCCGTCGTCAATCCGCCGGCGCGGGTCATCGGCACCGGCCGGGCCGAAGTGGCGCGCCGGCTGGCCGATATTCCGGGCCTGCGCTCCCCACGCGTCCGAATCTATTCGCGCGACGCGCTTTCCGGAGCCGGAGCGGCGGCGCGCCTGCAGGCGGACGGATTTGCCTATCCGCTCCTGCTGCGCGCGCCCGGATTCCATACGGGGCGGCATTTCTTGCGGGTCGAGGGCGCGCAAGAACTGGGAGGGGCGGTGGCATCCATTCCCGGCCGCGACATCGCGGCGATCGAGTTCCTCGACGCGCGCGGAGGCGACGGGCTCGCGCGCAAGTACCGGGCGATGATGCTCGGCGGGCGTCTCTATCCCATCCACCTCGCCGCCGCCGGGCAATGGAAGGTGCACTACTTCGCTTCCGCGATGGCGGAGAGCCAGGCGCACCGCGCGGAGGAGGCGGTTTACCTGAACGATATGCGGGCGGTTCTGGGCGCCCGGGCGATGTCCGCGCTGGAACTGGTAGCGAATCGATTGGGCCTCGACTATGGCGGCGTCGATTTCGGCTTGGCC
>JASHSH010000299.1 GCA_030040955.1 Rhodospirillales bacterium | reverse complement strand
CGGCCCGCCCGAGGTGCTCGTGCCCGGCACGCGTCCGATGCCCACGCCCGGACCCGGCGAGGTGCTGATCGAGGTGGCCGCCGCCGGAGTCAACCGCCCAGATGTGTTCCAGCGCCTGGGCAATTACGCGCCCCCGCCGGGCGCCTCCGACATACCCGGCCTCGAAGTGGCCGGCACGGTCGTCGCCCTGGGTCCCGAAGTGGCCGCGCAGAAGATAGGCGACAAGGTCTGCGCGCTGCTCACGGGCGGGGGCTACGCCTCGCACGCAGTAGCGGCCGCGGCTTTGTGTCTGCCGGTGCCCAAGGGCTTCGATTTCGTCGAGGCGGCCGCCCTGCCGGAGACCTTCTTCACCGTCTGGCACAATCTTTTCGAACGGGGCCGGTTGAAGCGGGGCGAGAGCACGCTGATCCACGGCGGGACCAGCGGCATCGGCACCACCGCCATCCAGCTCGCGCGCGCCTTCGGCGCGACCGTCTATGCGACCGCGCGGGGGGCCGACAAGGTCAAGGCTTGCGTCGGGCTCGGCTGCGTCCGCGCCATCGACTATGCGTCGGAGGATTTCGTCGATGCCATCGCCAAGGCCACCGGCGGGCGGGGGGTCGATGTCGTGCTCGACATGGTGGGCGGCGATTACCTCGCGCGCAGCATGGCCTGCCTCGCCGTCGAGGGCCGCTATGTCAGCATCGCGCATCTGAAGGGAGCGCGAACCGAGATCGACATCCGCGCGATGATGGTGAAGCGACTGACGCTGACCGGCTCCACCCTGCGTCCCCGGTCGGTGGCCGAGAAGGCGGCGATCGCCGCCGGACTGCGTGAGCGGGTCTGGCCTGTGTTGGAGTCGGGCGAGGTGAAGCCGGTGATCTTCCGGACCCTGCCGCTCGCCCAGGCGGCCGAGGCCCACCGGCTGATGGAGGGCGGCAGCCATATCGGCAAGATCATGCTCACGCTCTGATCCTTGCCCATTTGACCCCGCGGGGCCGGCGGCTATATAAGATCGCTGCGGTTCGGGCGCCGATCCAGCCACGCCCCGGTCCAAGCCAATTCGTCCAGCAGCGTCAAAGACTCCCGCGGAAACCGAGGACACATGGCCTTGCCCCTGATGCCCATGGCGACAGCCGTCTGGCTGGTCGAGAACACGCGGCTCACCTTCGAGCAGATCGCGGATTTCTGCGCCATGCACACGCTCGAGGTGCAGGCGATCGCCGATGGCGAGGTGGCGGTCGGCATCGTCGGCCTCGACCCGACGGCCAACGGCCAGCTGACCCGGGACGAGATCGAGCGCTGCGAGAAGGATCCGGGCGCCGTTCTGCGCATGTCGGTCTCGCCGGAGCTCGCCCGCCACAAGTCGCGCGGGGCCCGCTACACGCCGGTGGCCAAGCGCCAGGACAAGCCGGACGCCATCGCGTGGCTGCTGCGCCATCACCCCGAACTGTCCGACGCGCAGGTCGGCAAGCTGATCGGCACCACCAAGGACACCATCGCCAAGGTGCGCGACCGCACGCATTGGAACGCCGTCAACATCAAGCCGCGCAATCCGGTGACGCTGGGCCTGTGCACCGAGGCCGAGCTGGAGAAGGCGGTGGCGCTGGCGCGGCATCGCGGCGCGGTGGTCCATGCGCCCCCGCCGGAGCCGGAGGAAGTTCCGCCGCCCGAGCCTCCGAGGGTCAAGGAGGTGCTGCCGACCGCCGAATCGCTGTTCGCCACGCCGGCGCCCGCACCCGCGCCGGAGCCCGCTCCCCCCGCGGAACCCGCGGCGGCGCCGGCCGAGCCGGCACCGTCCGACCACCCAGCCGACTAGACCGCGCAGGACCGCAGCCTCATCCGGCAGCGCCCTTGCCGCGCGCATAGCCGATTCCGCGCAGCGCCTCGCCGATTTCGTCGAGGATGGCCGGATCGTCGATGGTCGCGGGGAGGCGGAAATCCTGCCCGTCGGCGATCTTCTGCATGGTGCCGCGGAGAATCTTCCCCGATCGCGTCTTGGGCAGGCGCGGGACCACCGTCGCGCTCTTGAACGCGGCCACCGGGCCGATGCGCTCGCGCACCATGCGCACCACCTCGACCACGATCTCGCCCGGGGGCCGGTTCACCCCGGCCTTGAGCACCAGGAAGCCGAGCGGAAGCTGGCCCTTGAGCTCGTCCTCGACCCCGATCACCGCGCATTCGGCGACGTCCGGATGGCTGGCCAGCACCTCCTCCATGGCACCGGTCGACAGCCGATGCCCCGCGACGTTGATGATGTCGTCGGTGCGGCCCATGACGAAGACGTAGCCGTCGGCGTCGATGTAGCCGGCATCGGCCGTCTTGTAGAAGCCGGGGAATTCCTCGAGGTAGGACTCGACATAGCGGCGGTCCGCGTTCCACAGGGTGGGCAGGGTGCCGGGCGGCAGCGGCAGCTTGATGACCAGCGCGCCGACCTTGCCGGTCGGGGCCGGCTCGTGCGCCTCGTCGAGCACTCGCACGTCGTAGCCCGGCACCGGCTTGGTCGGCGAGCCGGGCTTCACCGGGAACGGGTGCAGGCCCATGCAGTTGGCGACGATCGGCCAGGCGGTCTCGGTCTGCCACCAGTGGTCGATCACCGGCACCTTCAGCTGGCGCTCGGCCCAGCGCAGCGTGTCGGGGTCGGTGCGCTCGCCGGCGAGAAACAGCGTGCGGAAGCCCTTGAGGTCGTAGTTGCGGATGAACTTGCCCTCGGGATCCTCGCGCTTGATCGCGCGGAACGCGGTCGGCGCGGTGAACAGCGCCGCAACGCCGTGCTGCGCGATGATCCGCCAGAAGGTGCCGGCGTCCGGCGTGCCCACCGGCTTGCCTTCGAACACGATCGAGGTGCAGCCGTGGATCAGCGGCGCGTAGACCATGTAGGAATGACCGACCGCCCAGCCCACGTCGGAGGCCGCCCAGAACACCTCGCCGGGCTGGATGCCGTAGACGTTGCGCATCGACCAGCGCATGGCGACCAGATGCCCACCATTGTCGTGCACCACGCCCTTGGGCTGGCCGGTGGTGCCCGAGGTGTAGAGGATGTAGAGCGGATCGGTGGCTTCGACCAGCACGCAGTCATGCGGCGTGGCCGCGGCCATTGCCTCGCCCCAGTCCAGGTCGCGGCCCGGGATCAGGGCGGCACGCTCGCGCGGTCGCTGGAGGATGACGCAGGCGGCCGGCTTGTGCCGGGCAAGCTCGATGGCGCGGTCGAGCAACGGCTTGTAGGAAATCGTGCGCTGCGCCTCGATCCCGCAGCTCGCAGACAGGATCACCTTCGGCATCGCGTCGTCGATGCGGGTCGCGAGCTCAGGCGGCGCGAAGCCGCCGAACACCACCGAATGAATTGCTCCCAGCCGGGCGCAGCCGAGCATGGCGATTACCGCCTCGGGCATCACCGGCATGTAGATGACTACCCGGTCGCCGCGCCCGACCCCGAGGCCGGCGAGCATGCCGGCCAGGCGCGCAACCTCGTCCTTCAGCTCGCGATAATTGATCCTGCGGATCGTATTGGTGACGGGGCTGTCATAGATCAGCGCCAGCTGCTCGCCCCGCCCCGCCTCGACATGGCGATCGACGGCGTTGTAGCAGGTATTGACCATGCCGCCCGGAAACCAGCGGTAGAAGGGGGCGCGGCTCGCGTCGAGCACCCGGTCCCAGCGACGATACCAGTGCAGGTCGAGGGCGGCCTCGCCCCAGAATCCTTCGGGATCCGCGAGCGAACGCCGGTGCGCGGCGTCGTAGGCATTGCTCATGCGCCCGCGTTTCCTTCCCAACGACCGCCCGCCAGGGCGCGGCCCGCCGTGCCAGGATCGGCGCGCGACCCGCTACGGGTGCGCGATCCGTTCTAATTCGTCCTTTATTTTCAACTTTTTGCGCTTCAGCTCGGCGATCGCCACCGAGTTCGGCTGGGGCCGGTTGTTTTCTTCGGCGATGGCAGCCTCCAGCGCCGCATGCTTTGCCTTCAACGACTCGACGTGTTCGTCAAGGCTCATCGACACCCTCCCGTCCTGCCGATTGGGAAGTGGCCAATAGTATGACGGCGCGGCGACGATTGCCAGCGCGGCGACTCGCGCAGGATTACCCCCGCGAAGCGAGTTCTGATAGACTGGCCCTTCATCGGCGAGCGGATCAGATGACCGATGAAGATGTGAAGGAGCTGAAGCGCCGGCTGGACAGGCTGCGCTCCGAGCATCGCGATCTCGACGAAGTGATCTCGCGGCTCTCCGAGCAAGGGGACGCCGACCAGTTGCTCATGCGCCGGATGAAGAAGCGCAAGCTGGTGCTCAAGGACGAGATCACCGCGATCGAGACCGCGCTGATCCCCGACATCATCGCCTGAGCGGAATACGCCCCGAAGTTCGGGGTCAGGCCCCGAGCGGCCGACGGCGCGAGGCTTCGGCCGAAGCGAGCAGCTCCTCGGCATTCGCGCCGACGCGGAACGCCGTCCGTCCGAAGCGATAGGAGAAGGACGGACGCATGCCGTTCCACAGGAACGGCGAGGCGGCCAGGCGGTCGGCGATGCGCTTCTCGCGCGCCTTCGTCTCTTCCTCGGTCACCATGGTGAGCGCCAGCGCGAAATCGCCATTGTCGAGATAGCCGACGGCCTCGGCGGGCTCAAGCTCGGTGCGCAGCAGTTCGGCCACATGCACCAGCGCCGCCTGGTTGGCTTCGAGACCGTGTGCGTCGCGCAGCGCCTCGCAGCCGCCGATGTGGAGATAGAGCAGGCTGCCGGGCAGGCCGCGCCGCTCCGTCTGGGCGAGCAGCCGGCCGACCTCGCGTAGGAAGGCGCGGCGGTGCAAGACGGGAAGCGCAGGATGCTGATCGGCCTGTTCGAGTAGCAGCGTTTCGTGATGGCGGACCTGCACCAGCTCGGCGCGCAGGCGCTCGACCTCGGCCATTAGCGTCGCGATGCGCCCCTGGACCGCCGGGGGGACTTCGATCTCGGTCAGCCCCAGCACGTCGGCGGCTTCGTCCACCGTGTGTCGGGACGCGGTCGCGGCATCGCCTTGCGCGGCGCGACGATTGGCGTCGCGACCGCCGGTGTCGCCGGGTCGGCCCTTGCCGGTATTGTTTCGGTCCGCGACCGAGGAGACGACCGATTCCATGTGCCCAACTCCTTCCACTGAACGGGCAACGTAGCGAGCGTAACCCCCCGAAGGTAAACAATTTGTTAGCGGCGCCATGCGGTTGGTGGACGATCTTGGCTCGCTTGTTGCGCTCTCGGGCGGGACCTATACTCCTTGCGTCTCCAGCCTGGGCAGTCGCGGATGGCCACGCCTCTGATCGGTATCGTCATGGGCAGCCAGTCCGACTGGGCAACCCTGCGGCATGCCGCCGAGACCTTGGAATCATTGGGAATTTCTCACGAGAGCCGGATCGTCTCGGCGCATCGCACGCCGAAGCGGCTGTATGATTACGCGGGCGCCGCGCGCGCCCGCGGGCTGAAGGCGATCATCGCCGGCGCGGGTGGGGCGGCGCATCTCCCGGGCATGACGGCGGCTTTGACCCCTCTACCCGTGTTCGGGGTGCCGATCGAAAGCAAGGCGCTCTCCGGCATGGACAGTCTGCTGTCCATCGTGCAGATGCCGGCCGGCGTGCCGGTGGGGACGCTGGCGATCGGCAAGGCGGGCGCGATCAACGCGGCGCTGCTCGCCGCCGCGGTGCTGGCGCTGAGCGATCCCGCGCTGGCGCAGCGGCTCGACGAATACCGCGCGCGGCAGACCGCGGGCGTCGGCGAGGCGCCGGCCGACTCCGCCTCCGAAAGCGGTCATGGCGGCTGACGGGGGCGGCGCGCTGCCGCCGGGCGCGACGATCGGAATATTGGGCGGCGGTCAACTTGGGCGCATGACCGCGCTGGCCGCGGCCCGGCTGGGCTATCGCTGCCACGTGTTCTGCGACGAAGCGGACGCGCCCGCCGCCCAGGTCGCAGCCGCGACGGTGGCCGCCTATGACGATGCCGCCGCGCTGGCCGAATTCGCGCGCTCCGTGGACGTGGTGACCTTCGAGTTCGAGAACATGCCCGCCGCGGCGTTGCGTGCGGTGGCCGCGCACCGACCGGTCCGGCCGTCGATCCGGGCGCTGGAAATAGCGCAGGACCGGGTCGCGGAGAAGCGGTTCTTCGCCGCCCAGGGCATCGCCTCCGCCCCGTGGCGGCCGGTGCCGGATTACCCGGCGCTGGCGCCCGCCTTGCGCGCGCTCGGCGGCGCTTGCGTGCTGAAGACGGTGCGCATGGGCTATGACGGCAAGGGCCAGGCGCGGATCGAGCCCGGAAGCGATCTCGCCGCCGCCTGGGCCCGCGTCGGGCGCGTACCCTCGATCCTGGAGGGCTTCGTCGAATTCGAGCGCGAGATATCGGTGATCGCGGCGCGCGGGCTCGACGGATCGGTGGCCTGCTACGACCCGGTCGAGAACCGCCACCGCGACGGGATACTGGATGTCACGCGCGCGCCCGCCGCGATTTCCGACGCGCTCGCCGACGGCGCGCGGGAGATCGCCTTGCGCGCGGTCCAGGCGCTCGACATCGTCGGCCTGATCTGCGTGGAGATGTTCGTCGCGCGCGACGGTGCTCTGTTGGCCAACGAGATGGCGCCGCGGCCGCACAATTCCGGCCACTGGACCATCGATGCCTGCGCGACCTCGCAATTCGAGCAGCTGGTGCGCGCGATCTGCGGGCTGCCGCTCGGCGATACCGCGCGCTTCGCCGACGCCGAGATGACCAATCTGATCGGCGACGAAGTCGATTCCTGGCCTCGTTTGGTGGCCGAGCCGGGCGCGCGATTGCATCTCTACGGCAAGAGCGAAACGCGGCCGGGCCGCAAGATGGGCCACGTCACGCGGCTGAAGCCGATCCGCGGATAGCGGCGCTGCGCGCACTTACTCCGGCGCGTGGCAGACCGCTTCGACATTGTGCCCGTCGGGATCGAGCACGAAGGCCCCGTAATAGTTCGCGTGGTAATGCGGCCGCAGCCCGGGCGGACCGTTGTCGCGACCGCCCGCCGCAAGGGCCGCCCGATAAAAGGCATCGACCACGGCCCGGCTGGGAGCAGCGAAGGACACGTGCAAACGGCCGCGCAAAGCGTCTCCGCTGCCGATCCAGAAATAGGGCTTGTGCCCCTCGCCAAATCCGGCATGGGCCGCGCCGCCCGTTTCCTCCGCCGACACCTCGAAGATCAGCCGGATACCGAGCGGCGCCAGCGCGGCGGCATAGAAGGCCTTGGCGCGCGCAAGATCCGAGACGGCGAAGCCGATGTGATCGAGCATTCCGCATCCCCCGGAGGGCGGAGTTCAGGCCTGCGAGCGCTTTCGCCGCGCTTGCCCGCGCGAGCCGGCACGCAGCTTGGCGAGATCGCGCAGCGGATTTGGCGCGCGCTTCAGCCGCTCGGTCGCCTTCGCCCGCAATTTGCCGATCTGCCCGACCCCGGCGAGCCGGCGGTCCAGGAATTCCCAGGTCACCGTCGAACTTTCCGACTTGTCGTCGAGCCAGCACAACAGGGTGGCAGCATAGACCGCGCCTAGCGTGACGCGCCGCGTATAGAAGCTGAAGTCGGTCGAGGAATCGCCGGCCGCATACCAGATCGCATCCGCTGTCCGCCAGGTGCTGCGCGCGGCGGCCGCGGCGCGGCCGGGCAACGCCAGCAGACCGATCGCCCGGCGCACCGCCTCGCGGTGATCGCTCCAGGCCTCCAACCGGCGGCGCACCAGCCAGGCGATGCGCTGGGTGAAGCGCATCGCGGCCAGGTCGGCGGCCTTCGCTTCCTCCGCCAGGCGCCGGTCGGCGAGCGCGGCGAAATGGACGACCGCGTCGACCGGCCCGTGCGGAAAGACCCGCTCGGCCATGGTTTCGTCGAGCCCTTCCGCCTTCGCGGCCGCGCGCAGGCACCGCCAGCTCCAGCCGTCGAACGGTACGTTGGGAAGCGCCGCCAGCACGATGCGGTCGCGCGCGGGATCGAGCGGGTCGCCGGCTTCGCTCACGCGGCCTCGACTTCCCGCTCGGCGGCGGCGGTCCGGCGCAGCTCGTCGACAAAGGCAAGGGTGGACAGACTGGTCATGCGCAGCGGATAGAGCATGCCGTCGAGATGATCGATTTCGTGCTGGACGACGCGGGCGTGGAACCCTTCCGCCTCGCGCGCGATCGGCCTGCCGGCGAGGTCGTAGCCGCGGTAGCCGATGCGGCGGTAGCGCGGTACCACCCCGGTGAGCCCGGGCACCGACAGGCAGGCCTCGTAGGCCTCCTCCAGCTCGGGGCCGAGCGGCTCCCAGGTCGGATTGACAAGCGTGGTCAGCGGCATCGCCACGCCATCGGCCGTGCGCTGCGCGGGAACCTCGAAAATCACCACCCGCTTGGGCACCCGAATCTGAGTCGCGGCGAGACCGACGCCGCCCGCTGCCCGCATCGTCTCCAGCATGTCGGCGACCAGAAGCGCGACTTCCCCGTCGGTCGGGTCCTCGACGGCGAGCGCGGGCTCGTTCAGCACCTGGGCACCCATGCGGGCGATTTCGCGCGCGGCCATGCCGCCAATATGGGCGCGTAAGCCTGGATTCTCAAGCCGCTAGGGGAGCGCGGCGGGGCGCGCCCGTCTTTCCACGGCCCTTCCCTCGCCTGCCGGCTTGTGCTATGAAGCGCACCTTCCAAGGCCGGCCACCGTAAGGAGAGTGACGCCCCGTGCAGGTTCTCGTCCGCGACAACAATGTCGATCAAGCCCTCAAGGCGCTCAAAAAGAAGATGCAGCGCGAGGGCGTCTTCCGGGAAATGAAGCTGCGCCGCAACTACGAGAAACCCTCGGAGCGGCGCGCGCGCGAGAAGGCCGAAGCGGTGCGCCGGGCGCGCAAGCTCGAGCGCAAGCGTCTCGAGCGCGAAGGCTTCTGATCCCCCTTCCTCCGACCGTCGAACTCCCGACTCAATCCCCGCCCAGCGCCGCGACCACCGCCTCGGTGACCTTCTTGGCGTCGCCGAACAGCATCATCGTGTTGTCGCGGTAGAACAGCTCGTTGTCGACCCCGGCATAGCCGGTGGCCATCGAGCGTTTGATGAACAGAACCGTCTTGGCCTTTTCCACGTCGAGGATGGGCATGCCGTAGATCGGGCTCTTCGGGTCCGACTTGGCGGCGGGGTTGGTCACGTCGTTGGCGCCGATCACATAGGCGACGTCGGCGGTGGCGAATTCGTGGTTGATCTCCTCGAGCTCGAACACCTCGTCGTAGGGCACGTTGGCCTCGGCGAGGAGCACATTCATATGGCCGGGCATGCGGCCGGCGACCGGATGGATCGCGTAGCTAACCTGCACGCCCTCCTTCTTCAACGTGTCGGCCATCTTGCGCAGCGCGTGCTGGGCCTGCGCCACCGCCATGCCATAGCCGGGCACCACGATCACCTTGCTCGCGTTCTTGAGCAGGAAGGCGGCGTCCTCGGGGCTGCCCGCCTTCACCGCCCGGTCCTGCGCGCCCGGGCCGGCGGCCGCCGCCGCCTGCTCACCGCCGAATCCGCCCAGGATCACGTTGAAGATCGAGCGGTTCATGCCCTTGCACAT
>JASHSH010000298.1 GCA_030040955.1 Rhodospirillales bacterium | reverse complement strand
GTCCAACGCCAGGTCGCGCTGCATCTCGGCCAACGCTACGAGGACGCGCTGGAGGCGGCGGCCGAGGCGGCGGCCGCGCTACGCCGGGTGGGTGGCGCGGTGCTTCAGATCTCCCATCAGTTCTACCGCGCGCTGAGCGCGATCGCGGTCTACCCGACGGCGGACGCCGAACGGCGCGGGACGCTTGGAGCGTTGCTGTCCGACATCCGCCGGAATTTCGCGGCCTGGGCGGCGAATTGCCCGGAGAATTTCCGCAGCCGGCAATTGCTGCTCGACGCCGAAGCGGCGCGCATCGCGGAGCGCCCGATGGAGGCCATCCGGCTCTACGAGGGCGCGATCGAATCGGCGCGCGAGGGCGGCGCGGCGCTGATCGAGGCCATCGCCCGGGAACTCGCCGGGCGATTCTACGCGGCGCAGGGCGCGGAGACGGCGTCGGTGGCCTATCTGCGCCTGGCCCGCTTCGTCTACGCGCGCTGGGGCGCGCAGCGCAAGGTCGCGCTGCTCGAGGAGGAGTTCCCGGCGCTGGCCGCCGAGCGCAGCCTTTCGGTGCACGGCGCGGCGCCGTTCGCGCGGCGGCGCGGCGACATCGACCTGGTCGCGGTGGTGAAGGCGGCGCAGGCGGTATCGGGCGAAATGGTCCTCGGCAGGCTGGTCGAGGCGCTGCTCACCTTCGTGCTCGGCTATGCCGGCGCGCAACGCGGCCTGTTGCTTCTGTCCGAGGGCGAGGATCACCGCGTGATCGCGGAGGCGGTGAGCGGCGGCGACCGGGTCGCGGTGGTGGCCCGGCAGTCCGCGCCGAGCGAGGAGGACCTTCCGCTTTCGCTTCTCTATTACGTCGCGCGGACGCGCGAGCGCATTCTGCTCGGCGACGTGTCCGCGCTGAATCCGTTCTCGGCGGACCCGTATATCCGGCAGGAGCAGCCGAAATCGGTGCTCTGCCTGCCGGTGGTGAAGCAGACGAAGCTGGTCGCCATCCTCTATCTCGAGAACAACGTGACCACGGGCGCGTTCACCCCGGCCCGCGTCGCGGTGCTGGACCTGCTCGCCGCCCAGGCGGCGATCTCGATCGAGAACGCCACGCTCTATAACGAGATGGAGAACCACATCCGCCAGCGCACGCGGGAGCTCGCGCAGAAGAACGAGGAGCTGGAATCCGCCTATCTGCGCGCCGACAATGCGAGCCAGGCGAAGAGCGCGTTCCTCGCCAATATGAGCCACGAGATCCGCACCCCGATCAACGCCATCTCGGGCTTCACCGCGCTGACCCTGCGCACCAAGCTCGATGCGCGCCAGGTCGACTATCTCGAGAAGATCCAGACCGCGACCGCCGGCCTCCTGCGCATCATCAACGACCTGCTCGACTTCTCGAAGATCGAGGCCGGGCATCTCGAGATGGAACAGGCTCCGTTCCGCATGTCCGAGGTGGTCGAGTCGCTCGTCGGCTATGTCGAGGTTCTCGCCGTCCACAAGGGTCTGCGCCTGCTGGTCGACGTGACGCCGGACGTGCCCGACGCCCTTGTCGGCGACGCGCTGCGTCTGGGCCAGATTTTGCTCAACCTGTCGAGCAACGCGATCAAGTTCACCCAAGCCGGCGAGATCGAGATCAAGGTGGCGGTGGACGAGAGGACCGGCGATCGGGTCCGCCTGCGCTTCTCGGTCCGCGACACCGGCATCGGTCTCACCCCGCGCGAGGCGGCCAAGCTGTTCCAGCCGTTCACCCAGGCCGACGCCTCCACCACGCGCCGCTTCGGCGGCACCGGGCTCGGCCTGGTCATCTGCCAGCGACTGGTCGGGATGATGCACGGGCGCATCTGGCTGGAGAGCCAGCCCGGCGTGGGCACCACCTTCTTCTTCCTCGCCGAGCTCGGCATCGGTTCGGCCGACCGTCCGGCGGCGCCGCGCCGCCGCATCGCCCTTGCCGCGCGCGACAATCTTCTCGGCGCGCGCATCCTCCTCGTCGAGGACAACGCGATCAACCAGCAGCTCGCCCGCGAGCTGCTCGAGCAGGAGGGCGCCGAAGTCGAAATCGCCGACGACGGACGGCGCGGGCTCGAGGCGCTCGCCGCGCGCGAGCCCGGCCATTTCGACGCCGCGCTGGTCGATTTGCAAATGCCGGAGATGGACGGATACGAGACCGCGCGCGCGGTCCGCGCCATGCGCGAGCACGATGCGCTGCTGCTGATCGCGATGACGGCCCACGCGATGCGCGAGGAACGCGAGCGCTGCCTGGCGGCGGGCATGCAGGACCATGTGGCCAAGCCGATCGACCAGGAACTGCTGGTTTCCACGTTGCGCCATTGGATCGGCGAGGATCGTCTGGCCCGCGCCGCCGCCCGGCCCCGGCGCGCCGCGCCCGTGGTCTCCGACTCGTCCCGCGCGGGCGACCCAGCCGCCGCGTTGCCCGCGCGATTGCCCGGCATCGATCTCGGCGCCGGGCTCGCGCGCTGCGGCGGCAACGAATCCCTCTATCGCGATCTGCTCGATCAGTTCCGCCAGAAATATGCGACCGTCGCCGAAGATGTCGCGCGCATGTGCGCCGACGGCAAGCTGACCGACGCCTCCCGCTTGGTCCACACGGTCCGGGGCGCGGCGGCGAATCTCGGGATGGAGGAGGTCGCCGCTGCGGCCGGAGCGATCGAATCGATGCTGCCCCGGGCGGGCGGGCGGCCGGCGGGGGATGGGCAGCGACGATGAAATCGGGGGCCGTGGATATATTCGGACGGAATCGGGAGGGCGCGCGCCGGGAAAGTCGGCCCGGCGGCGCCGTCGCGGACAGGAGCGGTTGATATGAGCGAGCCAAAACCCCGCGGCCTCGGCTATGTGCGGTCGCGCTGGCGTCCCGGTCTGCGGGGCAACTCGATGATCGCCCTGCTGATCGCGTTCCTGATCGCGCTGCTGCCTTGCGCCTATCTGGGGTGGAGCGCGGTGCAGGCGATCCGCGAGCAGTTCGGGCTCACCTACGCGCGCAACATCACCGAGCTGAACGCCTACCGCATCATCGCGCCCCTCGACCGCGAACTGGCGCTCTCGCAGCGCTTCGCCGAATCCGGCGTGGTCCGCCAATGGGTCGCCGACGAAGACGATCCGGCCAAGCGCGCCGCCTTCTTCCAGGAGGCGGAGAGCTACCGGGAGCAGTTCCAGGATCGCTCCTGGTTCCTGGTGGTCGATTCGAGCCGGCACTCGTATTTCCAGGACGAGAAGAGCCACGGCGGCACCGAGCCGCTCGAGACCTACACGCCGGAGAAGAACAGCTGGTATTTCGCCACGCTGCGCACCACCGACAGCTACAGCATCAACGTCGATTACGAGCCGGCCGCCGACGTGACCAAGGTCTGGTTCAACGTGATCATGCACGACGGCGCCAGGAAGACCGGCATCGCCGGCACCGGACTCGATTTCGGCGGCTTCCTCAAGCAGTACCTGGCGAGCGCCTCGCCCGGCATCACGCCGATCATCCTGAGCCGCGACGGCTATATCGTGGCCCACCCCGACCGCCGCCGCGTGGTGCTGAACGCGGGCAGCGGCGCCACCATCACCCAGCCTTCGCTGCTCGAGCAGCTGCGCGACCCGACCAGCCGCAGCGCCCTGCTCGGCGCCATGCAGTCTGCCGAGCGCGGCAAGGACAGCGTGTCCACGGCGTGGCTGACGCTCGACGGCACCCACCAGCTGGTCGCGCTCACCTATCTGCCCGACCTGCAATGGTTCGTGATGACCGCGCTCGATCTCTCGGTCGCGCAGCTGGTCGGGCCGAGCTGGTACCTGCCGGTGGCGGGGGCGACGGTCCTCCTTCTCGGCCTGCTGCTGGTCGGCTTCGGCTACATGGTCGAGCGCATCGCCCTGCGGCCGCTGCGCCGCCTCCAGCATTCGGCGCGCGCGGTCGCCGCCGGGCGCTACGATGTCGAGCTGCCGCAGCCATCCGGCGACGAGATCGGCGAGGTCGCCCGCGCCTTCGCCAAGATGGCCGAACGCGTGCGCCAGCACACCGAGGAGCTCGAGAACAAGGTGCGCAGCCGCACCCGCGACCTGGTCGCCGCGCGCGATGAGGCCGAGGTCGCCAATCGCACCAAGAGCGAGTTCCTCGCCAATATGAGCCACGAGATCCGAACTCCGATCAACGCCATCTCGGGCTTCACCTCGCTCGCGCTGCGCACCTCGCTGACCGCGGTGCAAGCCGGGTATCTCGAGCAGATCCGCGCCGCCACGCTGGGCCTGTCGCGTGTGGTCAACGATCTGCTCGACTTCTCCAAGATCGAGGCCGGCCATCTGGACATGGAGCGGGTGCCGTTCCTGCTCTCCGACGTGATCGACACGGTGACCAGCTATGTCGGTCCCCAGGGCGAGACCAAGGGCATCGAACTGCTGGTCGACGTGGCGCCCGACGTTCCGCCGCAGCTGGTCGGCGACCCGCACCGGCTGAGCCAGATCCTGCTCAATCTGTGCGGCAACGCGGTGAAGTTCACCGAGAAGGGCGAGGTCGAACTGCGGGTGAGCGTGGAATCGCGCGATCAGACCGCGGCCCGCATGCGGTTCGCCGTGCGCGACACCGGCATCGGCCTCACCGAGGAGCAGATTGCGCGCCTGTTCCGCCCGTTCACGCAGGCGGATACCTCGATCACCCGAAAGTTCGGCGGCACCGGGCTCGGTCTCGCGATCAGCCGGCGCCTGGTCGGCATGATGGACGGCCGCATGTGGGTGGAGAGCCAGCCTGGCAAGGGCGCTACCTTCTTCGTGGTGGTCCGCGTGGACATCGCGCCGACTGTCGAAGGCGCGTCGCATGACCTGCCCGAGGCCCTGCGCGGCTTGCCGGCGCTGGTGGTCGACGACAACGCGCACGCCCGCCAGATCCTGGCCGCTTTGCTCGGTGATCTCGGCATGGTGCCCGAGGCCGTCTCCAGCGGCGACGCGGCGCTCGCGCGCATGCGCGCGGCCTCGTCCGCAGGACGTCCCTATCCGGTCGTGCTGATGGATTGGAAGATGCCGGGGCTGGACGGGGTGGCGACCACGCGGGCGATCCGCTCCGACGCAGCGATCGCGGGTACCCCGGTGGTCATCATGGTGACCGCGTTCGGGCGCGAGCACGCCCTGGCCGCGGCCGGCGGACGGACCCTGCTCGACGACGTCCTGCTCAAGCCGGTCACCCGCTCGATCCTGGTCGAAACGCTCAACCGGTTGCGCGCCGACTCGGCTCCAGGCGAGCGCAAGCCCGTCGAGCACCGGGCCGGCCTGCCCGGCGTGCGCATCCTCCTCGTCGAGGACAGTCCGATCAATCAGCAGCTCGCGCGCGAGCTGCTGGCGCAGGAGGGCGCCGAGGTCGCGGTGGCCGACAATGGCCGCATCGCGCTCGACATCATCGAGCGGCTCGGTCCGGCGCATTTCGACTTCGCGCTGATCGATCTGCAGATGCCCGAAATGGACGGGTTCGAGACCGCCAAGCGCATCCGCGAGATGCCCGGCGCCGCCGACCTGCCGCTGATCGCGATGACCGCGCACGCCATGCGCGAGGATCGCGAACGCTGCCTGGCGGCCGGGATGCAGGACCATATCGCCAAGCCGATCGACCCCGACCTGTTGGCCGGACGGCTCACCCGATGGATGCGGCCCGGGCGTTTCCGGCCGCGGGCCGGCGAGCCGGACGCGACGCCGCCCGTTGCCGAGGCGGCCGCGCTCCCCCAAGCGATACCCGGCGTCGATCTCGGCGACGGTCTGCGCCGTTGCGGCGGGGATGAGCGTTTCTATACCGATCTGCTGGGGCAGTTCCGCGCGCTCTACGGCAACGCGGCCCAGGATATCCGGCGCATGCGCGACGCGGGAGCGACGGAAGAGGCATACCGGCTCGTGCACACGATCAAGGGCGCTGCGGCCAATCTGGGCATGAGGGAGCTGGCCGAGTCGGCGGCGGCGCTGGAGGCCGCTCTCGGCGCCGAACTGCCGCCGCGTTGAGCCGTGGTGCGGTAAGATATCGTTGCGGGGGGAGAAGATGGCGAAGCACGGGACCGTACTGATCGTCGACGATGAGCCGACCAATGTGCAGATGCTCGCCGCGATGCTCGAAGCCGACTACGAGGTGCTGATGGCGACCGACGGGCAGCGCGGATTCGACATCGCGATGAGCCGCAAGCCGGACCTGATCCTGCTCGACATCGTCATGCCGGACATCGACGGGTACAAGATCTGCGCGCGCATCAAGGCGCAGGAATCGGTCCGCCACATTCCCGTCATCTTCCTCACCGCGCTGTCCGACATGGCCGAGGAAGCGCACGGGCTGGAGCTCGGCGCGATCGACTATCTGACCAAGCCGTTCAGCCCTTCCCTGGTCCGCGTGCGCGTGCGCAACCATATCGAGCTGAAGCAGATGCGGGAGCGATACGGGGCGGAAGCGCCACCCTCCTAGGCGAGCCGCGGCTAACCCCGCTCGCGCGGGTCGCGCGGGTGGATGGAGCCGGGCAGCTTGCTGACCGACTTCATCACATAGGCGATCGAATTGCGCAGTGTCTCCTTGGTGACCGGCTGGACCACGAAGCCGCGCGCGCCGGCGTCCATCGCTTCGTAGGCCGTCTTCTCGTAACCCTGCGAGGTGACCATCATGATGCGCGCGTCGGGGAAGGCCTCGATGATGAGCCGGGTGGCCGTGATCCCGTCCATGGCGGGCATGACGATGTCCATCGTCACCAGATCGGGCCGCATGGTGCGATAGGCCTCCACCGCCTCGGCGCCATTCACCGCCGTGCCCACCACCCTATGCCCGAGTTCGGTCAGCATCTTGATGAGAATGCCGCGCGTGATCGGCGAATCCTCGATCATCAGGATGCGCAGCGGCTTGGCGTCGTCGTCGGGCCCCTTGGAGTCGCCCGCGTGCGCCGGCGGGCGACCGCCGGGCGGCGCCTTGGGCGACGGCCCGGAACGTACCGGCCGGCCCGCGCCCTCGATGCGGGCGCCGACCGAGGCGTTGGTCGGCGGAAGAACGCGCGCATAGGGCCGCCCGGATGCCGTCGATGGCGGCGGCCCCACCGGCGCGGGGGTTCCGCGCCAGTTCGGGTCCGACGGCCCGCGCCAAACCTTAGCGATCCCCGGCGAGGAGAGCGACGCGCCTTCCTGCGGCTTCCACTCCGCCGCGCTCGGCGGCGCCGGGGGTGGCGGAGGCGGCGGCGAGACGGTGGCAGGAGCGGGCGCCGCAGCCGACGGCACCTCGGCCGGCGCGGCGTCGGGCGTGAGAATGATTTCGTCGGAACCGTCCCCCGTGTACATCTCGTCGGGCACCCAGGGCTCCCAGGTCAGACCGCCCCGTTCGATGCGGGCGCGGTGGGTGCGCGTCATGTGCACGACCTCGGCGAGCACATCGTCGTCGATCGGCTGATGGACGTAGCCGCGCGCGCCGGCGGCAAGCGCCTTGACCACGGAGGACTGACGGCCGAGCGAAGTCACCATCACGATCACCGCGAGCGGATCGAGCGCGATGATGCGCTTGGTGGCCTCGATCCCGTCCATGTCGGGCATGACGATGTCCATCGTCACGAGGTCGGGTCCGATATCGGCATAGGCGGCAAGCGCCTCGCTGCCGCGCGAGACGATCTGCACCACTTCGTTGCCGAGCTTCCGCAGCTTCTCGGCGGTGATCGCGCTGGTGATCGGGGAATCGTCGATCACCAGAACCCGGAGACCCTTCATCGGCACTGCCTCATCGTTCCGCTCCCGGCGCGTTGCCGGCTGCCGGGTCAATGTTGGGCGCCCTGCAGCAGGGTAAACGAGCGGAAAGCTTCGGCGCAACCGCGGTCGCGCCGGATGTCGGATATTGGCCCGCGGCTCAGCGGGGCGATATCGAGCCTCCGATTTGGGCAAGCAGCGCATTGCCCTGGCGCGGTAGCGCCGCGTCGGACCCGCCATTGAGCCGGCCGATCGCTTCCGTCAGCCGCGCGCCGGCGTCGAACTCGTCCCCCAGCGCCGCGCGGTGCCGCGCGGCCGCGACCGCCGTCTCCACCTCGATGAGTCGTGCCCCCATGCGTCGCGCCAACGCAAGCGACTCGCTGAATGCGTCCCGCGCGGCCGGGGCATCGCCGCCCTCCGCGCGACGCAGGAGAAGCTCGCCCTTGATGCGCAGCACCACCGGCACCAGGAACGGACCGGCGCCGGCGAGGGATTCCGCCGCGGCGATCTCGGCCAGCGCCTCGTCAAGGCGGCCAGCATCGGCCAGCGCACGAGCCAGACGCGCCCGATACACATTCATCAGCGTCTTGGTGCCGGCGGCGGTCAGCGTGGCGATCCCGCGCCCGAGCCACTCGACCCCGTCCTCGGGCCGGCCGAGCTGCACTTGCGCCCAGCCGAACAGCAAGCCGCCGTAGGCGACGAAGATCGGCATGCGGTAGCGCTCGCCCTCGGCAAGCAGCGTGCGCCCGATCCGCTCCACGCGTTCCGCCTCGCCCAGGCTCTGATCGAGCAGGCCGCAGCCGAGATGGACATGGGCGAGATTGTGCGGTCCGCCCGACTTCTCGGCCGCCGCGAGACGCCGCGCGGCTTCGTCGCGCGCGACGTCGATATTGCCCAGCAGCGCGGACAACCAGGGCGAAAACACCGTCACCGCGCTCACCAGCTCGACGCCGCCGGCCGCGAGTCGATCCTCGCCGTCTCCCAGCCGCAGCGCCTCGTCGTAGAATCGCCGCGCCTCGGCAAGCTCGCCCAGATATATGCTCGTCTGCCCGCGCCGGAAGCTGGCCCAGCCGCGCGCGAAGGCCCCGCCCTGATCCCGCGCCAGCGCCAGCAGCTGCTCGCCGAGCGCGCGGGCGGCGTCGAACTCGGCGCGCTGGGTGGTCGCGGAGACCAGGCCCGACAAGATCGTGGCTTTCGCCTTGGCATCGTCGACGCGCTCGCCGATCGCCAGCGCCTCCTTGAACACGGCGACCGTCTCGTCCGCCGATTGGCCCTTGGCCGCCCAATAGCATTCGGCGAGGCGGGTGCGGAGCTGGAACTCCTTCGCGGCCCGCCCGGGCGAGTCGGGTTGCCGCAGCAGAATGTCGATCGCGCGGCGAACGCCGGCGGTGACCTCGGCGAAGGCGCCGCGCGCGGTGGCCTCGGCGGCGGCCGTTTCCCAGGCGGCGATCGCCGCCTCCGCCTCGCCCGCCTCGGTCAGATGGTGCGCGAGCAGCTCCGAGCCGCCGGACGCGCTGTCCTTGAATCGCTCGCGCAACGCCCGCGCCACCGCGCGGTGCAGCTCGCGCCGCCGCGACTCCATCATGCCGTCATAGGCCACGTCCTGGATCAGCGCGTGCTTGAACCGGTAGGTGGCGGCGGAATGCGCGCCTTGCGTCTGCAACAGCCCGGCCTCGACCAGCCGTTCGAGCGATGCGTGCAGTTCCGCCTCGGCGACCGGCGCCACCGCCTGCAATAGGGGCAGGCGGAACTCGCGCCCCAGCACGGCCGCGATCTGCGCGATGTCGCGCGCCGGACCCAGCCGGTCGAGCCTTGCCGTCAGCGAGGCCTGCAGCGTCATCGGCACCTGCTGCGCGCGGTCGCGGTCGCCCCCCTCGACCATCAGCCGGGTGACCTCCTCGACGAACAGCGGCACGCCGCCCGAGCGCTCGACCACGCGCTCGGCCCAGCCGACGGGCATCTCGCGACGGGCGACCACCTCGCCGACCATGCGCAGGACTTCCGCCTGATCGAGCGGGCCGAGGGTGATCGAGGAATGGTGCGGCCGGCGATTCCAGGTCGGGCGAAATTCGGGGCGCGCCGTGATCAGCAGGAGCAACGGCGCTTTGGCACCCCGTTCCACCAGGATGCGCACCAGCTCCATCGTGGAGGGGTCGGCCCAATGCGCGTCCTCGATCGCCACCACCATGGCCTGCGCCCGGGCGCCGGCAAGCAGCCATTCGCTTAGGATTTCGAGCTGCCGCCGGCGCAGCTCCTCGTGTCCGGTCACCAGCGTCCCGTAGCGCTTGGGCAGTGGAATCTCGAGGACCGAGTGCAGAAGCGGAACGGCGGTGTTCGCGTCCAGGCCTAGGTCGCGGAGCGATCTCTCGACCTCGGCCAGGCGCACCTCGTCCGCCACCTCGGGACCGCCGAAGCGCTGGCGCGACCATTCCGACAGGGGATGGAACGGGGTGTTCTGCAGCAGCTGCGAATTCGGCCATTCCACCCAGCTGTGGGGATACTCGGCAAGCCGGCCGCGCAGCTCCTCGACCAGACGCGACTTGCCCATGCCCGGCTCGCCGACCAGCAGGACCATCTGTCCCTCGCCGGTGCGCGCCCGGTCCCAACACGCCGAGAGCAGGTCGAGCTCGGCGCCGCGTCCGACCAGCGGCGTGCGGCCGCGCTCGGCGATGCGCCGTCCGATGACGCCGCTCGGGCGCAGCACGCGGAACAGCGGAACCGGGACCGGCACGCCCGCCAGCGCGTGCTCGCCCTGATCCTCGACGGTGAACAGGCCCGCGACCAGGCGATGCACGGCGCGCGAGACCAGAACCCAGTCCGGCCGGGCGACGGCCTGCACCAGCGCCGAGACGCTCGGCACCTCGCCCAGCACCTTGCCGTCGTTGGCGAGCAACACCAGTCCGGCGTCGATGCCGACGCGCGTCCGCAAAACGGGTTTCCCGTCGCGCATCCGGCGGTCGTTGACCCTGGCGAGCGATTCCTGCAGCGCGAGGCCGGCGCGCACCGCGCGCTCGGCGTCGTTCTCCTGCGCGCGCGGATAGCCGAAATAGACCAGCGCGCCGTCGCCGAGATTCTGGGCGTAATAGCCGTCGAACTTGCGCGCCACGTCGAACACCGCGACCTGGAAATCCTGCACCAGCTCGCGCCAGGTCTTGGGATCGAGTTCCGCCGCCAGGCGCTTGGCGTCGACCAGGTCGCAGAACATCGCGGTCAGATAACGCCGCTCGCCGGTCGCCACCGCGACCGACGGCTCGACGGCGGCCGGGAGGGCCAATCCGTCCGCCCCGACGCGCAATCGCGCCGCCGCCCGCAGCAAGCGCCGGCGCACGCCCACCGTCAGGCCGATCCCGATCAGGTCGGCGTCGGTGAGGTCGGGCAGGACGCGGAGGTCGATGTCGTTCTCGACCAGCTTGGGCGCGCAATCGCCCAGGCCCTCGGCCTCAAGCCAGCGAACGAGCTCTGTCTGCGCCATGACCTCGCGGATGTCCGGTTGGGGCGGCGGCCGGAGGGGCGTACTTCATTTTGCTCCGATCCGGCGCAAGTCTTCGGATGTCGCTCCTTGCGCGGGCAATGCTCCCAACGAATGCGGTCTTTGGCAAGACGGCTCCGCGCCGAGGCGTCGATCATCGAATGGGTTGCGGCGGTACGGTGGGCGTAGCACGCTGTTCGTCCGCCGCAGTATCCGCCAACCGACGGAGCGGCCGAGCGGCCAGGGAGGAAATCATGGGAACGACGCGAATTCGCGTCCCAAGCGTCGCGCTGGGTGCGCTCCTGATCGCGGGCGCCGCCCGCGTCGTCCTCGCCGCCGAGCTGCCGGCAATGCCGACTTCGCCGGTGGTGATCAACGTCGTCGACGTGGCGGGGCAGCTGGCGCTCACCCAGAAGCCCATCGACGCCTATCGCGCGGCGCACCCCGATCTGGTGTCGCGATTCACCTTCACCAAGGCGCCGGCGCCGGAGTTGCCGGGCAAGATCAAGGCGATGCAAGACGCCGGGCGGGTCGACATCGATCTCGTGCTCAGCGGGACCGACGCCATCTCGGCGGGCATGGAGCAGGGTCTGTGGACCCAGATTCTGCCCAATTACGCGGCAAAGTTCCCCAATCTGGAGGCGCAATACCTGCCCGGCGCGCTGGCGATGCAAAAGCCCGCCGGCGGCCAGGCGATCGAGGTGGTGTTCGCGGTGGCCGGGCCGCTGCTCGAATACGCGCCGGAGCGGGTGAAGGACGCACCGAAGTCGACCGACGAGCTGCTGGCCTGGTGCAAGGCGCACCCCAACCGCTTCTACTACGCGCGGCCGACGAATTCGGGGCCGGGTCGCGCGTTTCTCCAGGGCCTGCCCTACGTGCTGGGCGACAGCGACCCGCGCGATCCGATCAACGGCTGGGCCAAGACCTGGGCCTATCTCAAGCAGCTCGACAGCTGCATCGAGTACTACCCCACCGGCACCGGGGTCACCATGAAGGAGCTGGGCGAGGGATCGCGCGACATCATCGCCTCGATGCCCGGATGGGACATCAATCCGCGCGTGCTCGGCGTGGTACCCAAATCCGCCGAGACCGTCACCCTCGCCGGCCCGGCCGGGTTCTTCTGGGACTCGGACGCGCAATACATGGCGATCCCGAAGGGCGTCGCGCCGAAGAAGCTCGGCGTGCTGCTCGACCTCATCCACTTCGTGCTCGAGCCCAAGCAGCAGGCCATGACCTACGACTCGGGATATTTCTATCCCGGCCCCGCGATCAAGGACGTTCCGCTCTCGATGGCGCCGCAGGAAAGCCAGGACGTGCTCAAGGAGTTCGGCCGGCCCGAATACGACCAGCTGATCGCCAAATACCCGGTCAAATCGCCGCTGTTCGGCAAGGATCTCGTCGCCGCCTTCCACAAATGGGACGAGGAGATCGGGTCCAACAAGACCAAGTAGCGGACGAGCCGGCGCGATGCCGCGCGACAATTCGGGCTTCCGCGAACTCCGGCTCGATGCGATCAGCCGCCGCTTCGGCGGCGCGGTGGCGCTCGACCGGCTCTCGCTGGCGATCGCGCGCGGCGAGTTCATCGCGCTTCTCGGCCCCTCGGGCTGCGGCAAATCGACCGCGCTCAACTGCATCGCGGGCCTTCTCGCGCTCACCGGCGGAGCCATCTGGCTCGACGAGAGGCGGATCGACGGCCTGCCCCCGGAGGAGCGCGGCTTCGGCATGATCTTCCAGAACTACGCGCTGTTTCCGCATATGAGCGTGCGGCGCAACATCGGCTTCGGACTCGCCATGCGCGGCGTGGGCAGGGAAGAAATCCGGCGGCGCGTGGACGCGGCGCTGGCGCTGATCCGGCTCGCCGAGCATGCCGACAAGCTGCCGGGGCAGCTCTCGGGCGGCCAACAGCAGCGCGTCGCCATCGCGCGCGCCATCGTGATCGAGCCGCCCGTCATCCTTATGGACGAACCGCTGTCCAATCTCGACGCCAAGCTGCGCATCGAGATGCGCTCGGAGATCAAGCGAATCCACCAGGAGCTCGGCCGCGCCACCGTGTATGTGACGCACGACCAGGAGGAAGCGCTGTCGCTCGCCGACCGCATCGTCGTGCTCAAGGACGGCGTCACCCAGCAGATCGGCGCGCCGGAGGAGCTGTATGCGCGGCCGGCCAATCTCGACGTCGCGCTGTTCATGGGCTATCGCAACGCGATTGCCGCGCGCATCGAGGGGGTGGAGGGGGGGCAGGCCGTCATTTCCATCGGGCAGATCCGCCTTCGGGGAACGGCGGCCGGCCATCCTGGCGGCGGCGATGCCACCGCCGCCATCCGGCCGGAGGATTTCGTCCTTGGCCCCGGCCCAAATGCGGTCCGGGGGCGCGCCGAGACGGTCGAGTATTGCGGCCGCGACTACCTGGTCGAATTTCTGACGCAGGACGGGCATCGGCTGTACGCGCGGACCGAAACTCGCGTCCGGCCCGGCGATTTCGTGGAATGGCACGTGCCCCCCGATCGTGTCCTCGTCTACCCGTCGGGGAAATAGGGCCGTGGCGGCGCGCGAGCTGCGCGAGGCCGGGCTCGACCGCACCGTGCTGCTCACGGTGCCGGGCGTGCTCCTGGTCCTGCTGCTGTTCATCTATCCCTTTGCCTACGGTCTGTTTCTCTCCTTCGCGCCGAAGACGGGAGGGATATGGGCAAACTATGCGCGCTTCTTCGGCGACGAACGCCTGTACGGCACCATCGCCAAGACATTCTGGATCGCGCTGCCGGCGACGCTGCTCAATCTCGCATTGGCGCTGCCCATGGCCTATCAGCTGCGCCGCGCCACCCGGCTCCAGCGAGCGGTGACGACCGCGTTGGTGGTGCCGATCACGCTGGGCACGGTGCTGGTGGCCGAGGGCATGCTGAACTATCTCGGCCCGCAGGGATGGCTGAACCGCCTGCTCATCGACCTGCATCTTGTCGCCGCGCCGGTGCGGCTGATCCACAATTACTGGGGCGTGCTGCTCTCGCTCGTCGTCACCGGCTTTCCTTTCGCCTTCCTGCTGACCCTGTCCTACGTCACCGGGATCGATCCGGTGCTGGCGCAGGCGGCGGCCACCCTCGGCGCCGGGCGCGGCCGGCAGTTCCTGCACATCTATCTTCCCTTGCTCGCTCCAGGCCTCGCCATCACCTTCTGCCTCTCCTTCGTCCAGGCTTTCTCGGTCTTTCCCTCGGCGATCCTTCTCGGCGCGCCGGCCGGGCCGACGCGGGTGATCTCGATCGCTGCCTACCAGGCCGCCTTCGAGGACTATGACTATTCGATGGCCTCGGCGATCGCGATGCTGATGGGCCTCGCGCAGCTCATCGTCGTGGTGGCGGTCCTCGGCCTGCGCGGGGTCTTCTATCGCGGTCCGGCCGCCGGAGCGAAAGGATGAACGCGGAAGGGTCCGCGACGAGCGGGCGGCGCGGCTGGGGCGGGATCGTCTGGGCGGCGCTGGTACGCGCGCTGATGACCTTCTTCCTGATCAACGTGGCGGGCGTGATCGCCTCGGTCGTCGTCAGCTCGTTCGCGACGCGCTGGCTCGGCACCTGGCTGCCCGCCGGCTACACGATGCGCTGGTACGGCTCCGCCTGGGACGAGTTCCAGCTCGGCGACGTGCTCGAAGTCACGGTCGAGATCGTCCTTATCGTGGTCGCGCTCTCCATATTGATCGGGGTGCCCGCCGCCTACGCGCTGGCGCGCAAGGACTTCCCGGGCAAGCGCGCGGTGACGCTCCTGTTCCTCCTGCCGCTGCTGGTGCCGCCGATCACGTATGGTATTCCGCTCGCCACCGTGCTGTACCGGTTGCGCCTGGGCGGCACCGAGACCGGCGTCATCCTCGCCAACCTAGTGCCGGCGGTGCCGTTCGTGGTTCTGGTGATGACCCCGTTCATCGAACAGGTGGACCCGCGGCTCGAAGCGGCGGCGCGGGTGTTCGGCGCGCGTCTGCACCGGGTTTTCCTCCATGTGCTGCTGCCGCTTCTCGCGCCGGGCATCCTCGCCGCCGGGCTGCTGGTCCTGGTGCGTACGATCGCGCTGTTCGAGCTCACCTTCCTGGTCGCCGGGCCCGACAGCCAGACGCTGGTGGTCGCGCTCTACTACTCGGTGTTCGCGGCCGGCGTGCGCGCCACCCAGTCGATCGACGCGATGGCGGTCACCTACATGGTGACGACGCTGGTGTGGCTGCTGCTCGCGCTGCGCTTCGTCGATCCGACGCAGCTGGTCACGCGGGTGAAGCGGGAAGCGCGGTAGAGCCGATTCCACCCTTGTGGAATCGGCGACAAGCCCGCGCGGCGTTTGAGCGAGGCCAACGCGGACGCGTTGGCCGCTTCATGGAGACTCTAGCGCTCGCGCTTCCAGGCCTCGAATTGGGTCAGTGTCGCCGGGTCGGTGGGCGGGTAGAGACCGAAGATCGAGCGTCCCGCGCGCACCTGCTCGGTCACGAAATCCTCGAATTCGGTCATGGCCACCGCCTCGGCCGCGATCTCGTCGGCCAGATGCGCGGGGATCACCACGACTCCTTCCGCATCGCCCACCATCACGTCGCCGGGAAACACCGGCGCGTCGCCGCAGCCGATGGGAACGCCGATGTCGATCGGCTGGTGCAGCGTGATCGCGGTCGGTGGCGCCGGCCGGCGGTGATAGGCGGGGATGGCGAGCGCGGCGATTTCGGGCGAATCGCGGAAGCCGCCGTCGGTGACGATGCCCGCCGCGCCCCGCTTCATCAGCCGGGTCACCAGGATGGCGCCGCCCGATGCGGCGCGCGGATCGCCCCGGCTGTCGATCACCAGCACCGCGCCGGGTGGACATTCCTCGATGGCGCGGCGCTGCGGATTGGCCGGATCGCGATAGACCTCGATCGGATTCAAATCCTCGCGCGCCGGAATGAAACGCAGCGTATAGGCGGGCCCGACCATGGAGCCGGCGCCGGGGTTCAGGCGGTGGACGTCCTGGATGAACTGATTGCGCAGGCCGCGCTTGAACAGGCAGGTGGTGAGGGTGGCTACGCTGACGCCGCGCAGCGCGTCCGCCGTCTTCTTCGCGAGTTCACTCATCGCGTTCCTCGCCGTCGTGAGTCGCCGACACTCGCCGGAAGCGCGGCCATGGACCGAGGCTAGCGCGTGCCGGCGTTCGCGGACGGCTGGCGGAGGGGGTGGGATTCGAACCCACGGTACCATTGCTGGTACAACGGTTTTCGAGACCGCCCCGATCGACCACTCCGGCACCCCTCCATCGGGAGGGCGCGGTGTAGCATGCTGATTTAGCGGGCGCAACGCCGCACGCCCGCCCGGCGCGGCCCTTTGCGGTTGACAAGGGGCTGGGCGCGCGTATATTTCCGCCCTTTCCGGCCGGCCCAGCGCCGCGCCGGCAGCCCCTAAGGGTCGGTCCATGTTCGCGGTCATCGAAACCGGCGGCAAGCAGTACAAGGTCGCCGCCAACGACGTCATCCGGGTCGAGAAGCTCGCGGGCAACGCGGGCGACAAGGTCACGTTCGACCGCGTGCTCATGCTGGACGACAAGATCGGCGCGCCGCTGGTGGCGGGCGCCTCCGTCACCGCCGAGGTGATCGAGCAGGCGCGCACCGACCGCGTCATCGTGTTCAAGAAGCGCCGGCGGCAGAACTACCGGCGCAAGAAGGGCCACCGCCAGGACGTCACCGTCCTGCGCATCACCGGCATCGCCGGGGCCTGAGCGGCGGGGGAATCGTCCGATGGCACACAAGAAGGCGGGCGGCAGTTCGCGCAACGGGCGCGATTCGGCGGGCCGGCGGCTCGGCGTCAAGCGCTATGGCGGCGAGACCGTGTTGGCCGGCAACATCCTGGTCCGCCAGCGCGGCACCAAGTTCCATGCCGGCGCCAATGTCGGCGTGGGCACCGATCACACCCTGTTCGCGCGCAGCAGCGGCAAGGTCGTGTTCGCGCGCAAGGCGGGCGGGCGCACCTTCGTCTCGGTGGAGCCGCAGGCCTGACGCGGCGGCCCGATCCGCGCCGCCGCGCACCGGGGGAATGGCTCGCCATTCCCCTTTTTCATGGGCAAACGGCAACTCGCCATGAAATTCCTCGACCAAGCCAAGGTGTTCATCAAAAGCGGCGACGGCGGCGCCGGCTCGGTCAGCTTCCGGCGCGAGAAGTTCATCCCCTTCGGCGGGCCGGATGGCGGCGATGGCGGGCGCGGCGGCGACGTCGCGATCGAATGCGTGGCCGACCTCAACACCCTGATCGACTACCGCTACCAGCAGCATTTCAAGGCCGGGCGCGGCCATCACGGCATGGGCCGCAACCGCTCGGGCGCGCGCGGCTCCGACGTGATCCTGCGCGTCCCCGTCGGCACCCAGGTGCTGGACGAGGACGGCGAACGGGTGGTCGCCGACTTCACCCGCGCGGGCGAGCGCCTCGTGCTGCTCGAGGGCGGCGACGGCGGCTTCGGCAACGCGCATTACCGCAGCTCGACCAACCAGGCGCCACGCCGCGCCGATCCCGGCTGGCCCGGGCGCGAGTTGTGGGTATGGCTGCGGCTCAAGCTGATCGCCGATGCGGGCCTGGTCGGTCTGCCCAACGCCGGCAAGTCGACCCTGCTTGCCGCGCTCACCCGCGCCCGGCCGAAGATCGCGGCCTATCCATTCACCACGCTGCATCCAAATCTCGGCGTGGCCAGCCTCGACGGCGAGGAATTCGTCATCGCCGACATTCCCGGTCTGATCGAGGGCGCGCATGCGGGCGCCGGGCTGGGCGACCGCTTCCTCGGCCATGTCGAACGCTGCCGGGTACTGATCCATCTGGTCGATGGCACGCTCGACGATCCGGCCGCGGCCTGGCGCACGGTGCGCGCGGAGTTGGCAGAATACGGCGCCGGGCTCGCCGCCAAGCGCGAGCTGGTCTGCCTCAACAAATGCGACGCGCTCGCGCCCGAGGCGGCGGCCGCGAAGCGCGCGAGCCTCGCCGAGGCCTGCGGAGCCGATGTGCTCGCGCTGTCCGGCGTCGCCGGCACCGGCCTGCGCGAGTTGCTCGTCCGGGCGGTGGCGAACATAAGCGCCGCCCGTGAGGAGGCGGGCGAGGGCGCCGCCGAGGCGCGCTCCGGGGCCGAGGCATGAACCGGATCGCGCAATCGCGGCGCCTGGTCGTCAAGATCGGCTCGGCGCTCCTGGTCGACGAGGCGGGCGAACTGCGCCGGCCCTGGCTCGACGCGTTGTGCGAGGACATCGCCGCCTGCCGCGCGCGTAGCCAGGAGGCGGTGGTCGTCACCTCGGGCGCGATCGCCATCGGCCGGCGCCATCTCGGCCTCGCCGACGGCGAGCTGCGGCTCGACGAGAAGCAGGCCGCCGCCGCCACCGGCCAGATCCGACTTGCTCATGCCTGGCAGGAGGCGCTGGCCCGGCACCGGCTCACCGTCGCCCAGGTGCTGCTCACGCTCGACGATTCGGAGAACCGCCGGCGCTATCTCAATGCGCGCAACACGCTGGAGACGCTGCTGCGCCTCGGCGCGGTGCCGGTGATCAACGAGAACGACACGGTGGCGACCCAGGAGATCCGCTTCGGCGACAACGACCGGCTGGCCGCGCGCGTCGCCCAGATGATCGCCGCCGACGCGCTGGTCCTGTTCTCCGACATCGACGGGCTGTACAGCGCCGATCCGCGCCTCGAACCCGCCGCCCGCTTCATCCCCGAGGTGCGCGAACTGACCCAGGAGCTCGAGGCCAGCGCCGGCGATCCCGGCAGCGGCTTCGGCTCGGGAGGCATGGTGACCAAGCTTCAGGCCGCGCGCATCGCGCTTGCCGCCGGCTGCCGCATGGCGATCGCGCCGGGGCGGGACGAGCATCCGCTGGCCGCCATCGAGCAAGGCGGGCGGTGCACCTGGTTCCTGCCCAGCCAGGAGCCGCTCACCGCGCGCAAGCGCTGGATCGCTGGCGCGGTGCAGCCGCAGGGCACGCTCACCGTGGACGCAGGCGCACGGCGCGCGCTCGCCAAGGGCGGCAGTCTGCTGCCCGCTGGCGTCATCGCGGTCGAGGGCGAATTCCAGAAGGGCGACGCGGTGCTGGTGCGCGATCCCGAGGGCAAGGCGGTGGCGCGCGGCCTCGCCGCCTATTCGGCCGACGAGGCCAAGCGCATCATCGGACGCAAGAGCGGCGACTTCGAGGCGCTTCTCGGCTACCGTGGCCGCGACGAGCTGATTCACCGGGACGATCTGGTGCTCGAGCCATGACGCACGACGCGCCCTCCGAGGTCCAGGCCCTGATGCAGGAGATCGGCGTTCGCGCCCGCGCCGCCGCCGCCGTGCTCGCGCTTGCCGGAACCGAGGCCAAGAACGCCGCCTTGCGCGCGGCCGCGCGGGAGCTGCGGCGGGACGCGGAAAAAATCGAGGCGACCAACAAGACCGATCTCGCCGCGGCCGGGGCGGAAGGGCTCGGCGCTTCGCTCGCCGACCGGCTGATGCTGGACGGGCGCCGCATCGATTCGATGGCGCGCGGGCTCGACGAGATCGCCGCGCTGCCCGACCCGGTCGGCCAGGAGATCGGGCGCTGGACGCGGCCCAACGGTCTCGATATCGCGCGCGTGCGGGTGCCCCTCGGCGTGATCGGCATCATCTACGAAAGCCGCCCCAACGTGACCGCGGATGCGGGCGGTCTGTGCCTGAAGGCGGGCAACGCCGCGATTTTGCGCGGCGGGCGCGAAAGCCTGCATTCCTCGGCCGCCATCGTCGCCTGCCTGCATCGCGGGCTGCTCGCCGCCGGCCTGCCCGCCGAGGCGGTGCAGATGGTGCCGACCGCCGACCGCGCCGCCGTGGGCGCCATGCTGCGCATGCGCGAGCATATCGACGTGATCGTCCCGCGCGGCGGCCGGTCGCTGATCGAGCGCGTGATCGCGGAATCCCGCATCCCGCTGTTCCAGCATCTCGAGGGCAACTGCCACACCTATATCGACGGCGCGGCCGACCTCGAGATGGCGCGCCGCATCGTGATCAACGCCAAGCTGCGCCGCACCAGCGTCTGCGGCGCGACCGAAACGCTGCTGGTCGACCGCAAGGCCGCCGCCACGCACCTGCCGATCCTGGTGCGCGATCTGCTCGATGCCGGCTGCGAGCTGCGCGGCGACGACACCGTGCGCGCGCTCGATCCACGCGTC